>DATNPE010000387.1:0-6711 GCA_036703355.1 Allocoleopsis sp.
GTCAGCCGAAACTTAATGCTCACTAGACACCGTAGCATAGAATTTTTAGCCCATCTACGGCATTTCTTGTTCTGTTGACAAAATGATTCAACGGCTTTCTGTGACGCTAAACTAAATTTTTCTCTGATTGAAATAATTGGCATTCACTTAACTTCTGATGTTCCAAACCACTCGTCGGCGCTTAGCTTTGTGGTACACGATTGTAACCGCAGTGCTGCTGTTGTTGTTTGCTAGCGGCTTCTATCTTTATGTACGCAGTACCTTAATTGAGCGAATTGATGACACGCTCAATCATGTGGTGGAGGTGATTCAGCGATCGCTGGTGCTAGAGCCAGTGAACTTCCACAAAGAAGGTGGGCCGTTACGGGTCAACTTAGAAGCTAGTTTTCGCAATAACGCTGACACCGTAGACGATGATCACATTGACTTGGAGTGGTTTAGTCCGGAGGGGGACTTGCTGTGGTCTACCCTTTTAGAACCATTGAATGTACCTTTGCATACCAACAATGCGGGTGAGACGGTGCATTTGCCAAGTCAGGCGGGAGATGGAATGCAGGAACCAAATCTGCTGCGGCAGGTGACTCACCGAGTGCAGGTGGGACGGCAAGTGCTGGGTTACTTGCGGGTAAGCCATCCCTGGTTTGAAGTGACGAAACCCATTCGACAGTTAATCCTCGATTTAAGTGTGGGGACAGGGCTGATGGTAGTAGCGGTGGCCGCGATCGGTTGGCTCCTCTCTGGCTTGGCAATGCAACCTGTGCAAGCGTCTTATCAACAGCTCAAACAGTTTACTGCCGATGCTTCCCACGAACTGAGAAATCCGATCGCCACAATTCAAACCAATGTGCAGGTTGCCCTGTCTGATCCGAATCCTGACCCCCAGTGGCAGCAACAACAACTGCAAGTGGTAGAACGGTTGACGCGGCGGTTAGGGCGATTAGTCGATGATCTGCTGTTTTTAGCGCGGCAAGATAGTGGCATGGTGCAACCGCGTTGGACAACTGTGGCTTTAGATGCGCTGCTAATCGATGTGGTAGAAGAACAACAAGCGATCGCTCTCGAAAAAGGTGTGTTTTTATCTATAGATATAGAGGAGCCAGCAGAAATTCCTTTGGAGCCTCGGAGTGACAGTCGTTCTCGCAATAGCAGTAAAGGCGAAATCCTGACAGAACCTTTTACTCTGCGAGGCGATCGCGATCAGCTTGCCCGACTCTTTACCAATCTGGTCGGGAATGCGGTGCAGTATACCCCCAGCAATGGCAGAGTTGAGGTGCTGCTCCAGCAGGTGAAGCGCAATCATCTGGTGCAGCTGCAAGTTCAAGTGCGAGATACAGGTATTGGGATTCCGCCGGAAGCGTTGCCCCACATTTTCGATCGCTTTTACCGAGTAGACCCTGCCCGCACCCATGCCAATGCTGAAATCAGTCTGACCAAACCTGTAGCTACTGGTTCTGGCTTAGGACTGGCGATCGCTCAAGCCATTGTCGATAACCATCAAGGCCATATTGCAGTTGAGAGCAAAGCTGATCGAGGCACGACCTTTACTATCACCTTAATAGATAGATTATGGGAACCTTGAAACTCCTTTGCAAAAAATTGACTTAACTAATAAGAAGAGAAGAAATAGGGTTTTAACCCAAAGTAAAATACGCTCGATTGCTTGCCTGAAGTACAATACAGACACGTTTGTAAGGTGAAATGGGCCATGCCTGATCGGGAGGTGCTCCAACGTCAACTTGAAGACTTTCGTACTGCAGGTCAGAATCTTCAGCTTGAGCCGCTGGTGACACAAAAGGCATTAGCGGAGTTTGGGGTAGAGTATCAGACAGAACTGGTGGATAGGCTAGAGCAAGCCGTTGAAGATTGCACCGAGCAGGATAATAAGCTGTTTTTTACTGGGCATCGAGGCTGTGGTAAATCGACCCTACTGGCAGAGTTAGGCTTTCGACTGACAGAGACCGAGCGATACTTTGTAGTCAATTTCTCCATCGCTGACACAATTGAGCGATCGGCGGTGGATCACGTTAACGTTCTATTTTCGATGGCGGTACAACTGCTAGATGCGGCAGAGCGACGGCAGGTGAAGCTGAAACCAGGACTGAAGCAGGAACTCTATCGCTGGCTAGCGAAACACACAAAAACCGAGGTGCAAGCGGTAGAGGCAGCGATCGAAACCAGTGGGGAAGCCAGCCTTAAAGGGGGAATTCCCACAATTCTAGAATTTCTGGCAAAGATTAAATCTGTGCTGAAGGTGAATTCAGTCATTCGCGAAGAGATCACCATTGAATTTGCTCGTCGCATCTCGGACCTGATCGCCCAAATTAATCTGATTCAGACTTATATTGAAAATGCTACTGGACAAACAGTTCTAGTAATTATTGATGACCTCGATAAGCTGGATCTGAGTGTAACGGAGACGATTTTTAGCAAAAATATTCAGCCGCTGCTCGATCCCACTTTTCGGATTCTCTACACCATTCCGATCGCCACGCTACGGGAAGTCTCTCTGCGACGCAATATCGAAGCCTATGTCAAAGAGATTCACCGGATGCCTGTGGCAAAATTTTTTAGTAAAGCCACTGTACGAAAACCAGACCGAGTACCCGATGCCGCGATGGTGGCACTGTTTGATGAAATTTTGAATCGCCGCTTGCCTGGTCATCTTATCGAACCTACAGTCAAGCAGCAGATCATTCTCCAAAGCGGAGGTGTATTGCGAGAGCTAATTCGAATTACGGATAGCTGCTGCGATCGCTGTATGCAACAGATTCGTCGCCAGCTCCGCCTATCTCAGTTTGATCAGCCTCCTGTAGTGATAAATCAGCTAATTTTAGATAGTGTGCTGACCGATTTGCAAATTAGCTATGCCGAGCCTTTGGGACAAAACGACTTTGAACTGCTGAAGGGCATTTATCAAGACTTTAAGCCAAAAGATACTGAGAATCAGCGAATGCTGGATTTGCTGCACGGCTTGTATGTCCTTGAATATCGCAAAGCAGTGCAGTGGTATGACCTCAACCCGATCGTGAAAGATCTGCTGGTGCAGGAGGGGGTGCTAGATGGTGCCGCAACCGGATGACCCGCACTGTTACAACGAAGAGATTTATGATCAACTGATTTCCTTAATTGAGAACTCGCAGGGACGACTGGCACCGATTATTGTCTCTTGTGATGACAGTACGTTGCGGCAGCGGATCATCATGCGCTACGAGTCTGAGGCACGGCAGGTACAGATCCGCCCTTACCGGATTGTGTTGGGTCAGGAACCAAGTATGCGAGCGGGATTGGAAGCTCTGAAGCAACAAGAGGAACACTTGCAGGATGGCGGCAAGGCAGTATTCACGGTGACGGGAGCGGAGTTGCTGTTGCGGGTGAAGCTAAATCCTCAGGACGAACAGACTGAGTTAGACAAGTTTTTTGGCTATTTGCAATGGACAAGAGAAGGCTTGCGGGAATTTCGCTATCCTATTGTTCTTTGGGTGACGCAGCGAATTCTGCGAGAAATGAGCCATCGAGCACCGGATTTCTGGAGCTGGCGCAAGGCAGTGTTACGGTTCATTGATGAATCACCCTACGCAGCTCAACTTCTCATTGCTGTTAACCAATCACAATCAACTCGGGACAATTCTACAACCGAGTTTTTGCCACCCCTAGCAGAATTAAAGGCAGAGATTGCTCAACTCACTGCTAGAGATCCAGACACACGTGGCTTGGCAACACTCTATGACCAACTGGGGCAGGTTTATGCCCAAAGAATAGAGCAGGGTGTGGCTGAAAACCTAGAACAGGAACGGGGGCAAGCGATTATAGCTTTTCAGCAAGCCGTAAGCCAGTATCAAACTCAAAACAATCGATCGGCTGAGAGGCGATCGCTCTCACGATTAGGCTCTTTTTTTGAGTCTCAATCGCTATATCTAGAAGCGATCAATTGTTATCAGAAATCGCTGCAGATAGCACAAGAAATCGGCGATCGCTACGGTGAAATTCTTACTCTCAATGGTCTAGGCAATGCTTATCGTTTATTAGGGCAATACCAACGTGCAATTGACTACTATCAACAAGCCTTAGAAATTGAGCACCAAATCGGAGATCGCCACGGTGAAGGTGTTATCCTCAACAATCTAGGTAATGCTTATCACAATCTAGGGCAATACCAACATGCAATTAACCATCATCAACAGGCTATAGAAATTAGGCGCAACATTAGCGATCGTAATGGTGAGGGAGGAAGCCTTTGCAATATAGGCAATACTTACCGCCTATTAGGACAACATTTACGGGCAATTGAGCTTTATCAACAAGCATTAGAGATTCAACGAGAAGTTGGAAATCGTAACTTTGAGGCTAACTCTCTCATAGGCTTGGGCAATGCTTATCACAGTCTAGGGCAATACCAACGTGCAATCGACTGTCATCAAGAAGCATTAAAAATCAAACGCCAAATTGGAGATCGTCAGGGCGAAGCTACAACCTTGTTTAACATCGCAATGGTGCTTGACAAGATAGGTGAGCGCCATGAGGCTTGCCAGCATTATCACCAAGCCAAACAAATCTACCAACTTTTAGGATTGAAATACTGGATGCAAAGATGTGATACAGCCATTTATAGGCTTAACCAAATCATTACAGTACAGCTCCCGACTCGTACCTCTCGAATTGACGATGACCTTTGGTGTGAATAGACGGAAAGGCTTGCCTATACGAGTGTTTTCGGCAAGGGTGATTGCTCTCTATCAGCAGTTTTGTCAACTCCATAAGCAAACCGATAACGGTAGAGTTTAAAAAAATAGAGGCTGCCCCCGTGGACAGCCGATTAACAAGAATGAGCTTTAAAACTGCGACTGAGGCAATTTTATTCAGCTACTTCTACCGAACCATCAGCGAGGATCTTGAGGTTGTCAGGATCGACGTAGTGGCAAACAGCGTCATTCATGCAAATCAGCGCCCAGCCTGATTGGTCAATCCCAACTAACTTATAGTCTGTATCCTCTACAAAGAAGCCCTTATGATTGCGGGTTCCTGTCTCAACATGGACGTTATAGTTGTCTGTAATAGACATGGTCTTTCTCCCCGAATTAAGCTTTTTAAAATCTGCTGACGATGTGTTCGCTTCACATCTTTGCTCGATTCTTAAAAGCTTATCACTAGATAGAGAGAATGAGTATTAAGTTATTTAAGAATTTGCGAAACGATAAAGCAGTGCTTGTTACACAATTTAGGGATCGCCGAGAAACGACTTAAACCTGTTAAGAATGAGCGCTTTCCTGAAACGATTCCAGAAAATTATGATCTCTATCCTTAGGAAGAGGTAGAGGATGAAACACCAGGCGTTTTAGGGGTTTGAATAGTCTGGCAACCTTGCGTAATGACAAGATTGATACAAAAAGCAATGAAGCAATGTAGTTACTGAACTAAGGTGGATAACAAAATTTAGGCGTGGAACTTGAAGCACTTAAGTATATATTCACAAGTACAAAAGTTCACTTTTTGATTTCAGGTTCAATTTCTAAAATTTGGCTAAGCAATTATGCTTATCTCGGCCATTTAATGTTTTGAATCTGATAGAGATAAACGAGGATAAATCTACCAAATCTTTAGCAATTATGAAGTGGGATTATTTCAGATTTTGTGGAGTGATGCTTAATAAAGTGCAAGCACTATGCATCTAGGCAAAAAAGCTTGTTATGTTGCTAGCTATCTTGAATCTGGGCCTGGGAGGTAGTGCAACATGGCAGCTCAATCCGATCGCTTTGTCAGGATTGAAGTGACAGTTCAGGCCACATCTACTTTGCTGGAAGGGTTGGCAGTTTGGCAGCACCTAGGACTGCTTTCGGATACCCAAATTAAGCAATTGGGCGATCGCTACTTAAGCTGCGTCTTACCAGAACCTGTTTCGGTTACTTCGGTTCCAGATGGAGCTGCCGATTCTAAATCAGATTTTGTGGTGGAGCCGTTGGAGCGATCGCTGCCCAGACCCCGGACGAGAACAGGTGCTCAATCTCCGGTTCGTGCTGGTGGTGCAAAGGTTTCCGCTCGGCAAAATAATGTTTTAGCTCAACGCTTGCAGTCGTTGATGGCGGAGATTAGTGTCATCTGGCTGTTGTTCCTGGGCGTGTTTATGGTGGTGGTTTCGTCGGGAGTGCTGGCGGCGAGCCAATGGCGCAACTTTCCTCCTACGGGGCAATACGGCATTTTATTGGCCTATACTTTGGCCTTTTGGGCTGTGAGTTTGTGGACTGCGAAGCAACCTAATTTACAACTCACGGCCCGGATGTTGCAGACTGCGACGCTGCTGATCATTCCAGTTAACTTCTGGATGATGGATGGGTTTAAGTTGTGGCAACAACCGGGGGGTGGGGCGATCGCGGTAGTCGCAGCCTTGGGGCTAACAGCTTTACTAGTACAACTTTTGGGGTTTAGGCGTAGCGCTGGAGTAAATTCGCGTTGGCTGATGTTGGATGCTGTGGCCTTGAGTTGGCTGCATTGGGGCTGGGGTTGGTCTGGGTTGCCGTTGATCGCCAGCTATCTAGGAACCGTTGGCACCGCTTTTGTGTTGTTGCAGCAAGATCAAACTCCAGCCTCCTCGACGGTTGCTAATGCCTCAGAGACGCGATCGCCAGAACCTCCGACTGTTGCTGCACGAGAATGGCTTGCTCCGGGCATGATTGCGGTGACAGTTTCAGCATTGCTGCTCATTGCTAGAGCGGTGCT
>DATNPE010000388.1:0-5318 GCA_036703355.1 Allocoleopsis sp.
TTCAACGCCTTGAGACAAACACCACTACTGACTTGCCACAGCTTAACGATCTGGTCGCTCCCCCCACTCGCTAAAGTTTCGCCATCGGGACTGAAGGCCACCGATTGCACCCAGTTCATGTGACCTTTGAGCGTGGTACGACAACCGATGTCAATGTCCCACAGTTTTACGGTTTGGTCGTCGCTACCACTAGCCAGGGTATGACCATCAGGACTGAAGGCCACCGATCGCACGCGATCGCCATGGCCTCGAAGCGTGGCATGGACACTCCCGGTCACCACATCCCAAACTTCGACTTCATGGGCATCTCCGCCGCTGGCCAGCAGTTGGCTATCTGGGCTAAAGGCCACAGTCCAAACCCGATGCTTGCCAGGAAGAGTCGTTTGTACCGTCCCGGCGCTCAGTTGCCACAACTGAATGATGCGGTCATCCCCCCCACTCGCCAATGCCCTGCCATCCGGGCTGATCACGAGGCACAACACACGACCATGATGTCCTTTGAGCGTCTGCAAACACTCCCCTGTCGCCACTTGCCATTGCTTGATGGTCTGGTCACTGCTGCCACTCACCAAAGTTGTGCCATCCGGGTGAAATGCCAGCGATCGCACCCAATTGGTATGTCCCGTCAAGGTTTGCTGGCAACGGCCTGTCTCGATGTCCCACAGTTTGATCGTGCGATCGCTACTGCCACTGGCGAGGAATTTGCCGTCGGGACTGAAGGCGACTGACCAGACCCAATCTGCATGGCCTTCCAAAGTTTTGAAGGCACAACTATTGGCGAGATCCCAAAGAATAATTTTTTGATCTTCGCTCCCACTGGCGAGCCACTGGCTATCCGGGCTAAAGGCGAGCGATCGCACCCAACCCACATGACCTTTATGGGTAAAGAGTTTTTGCTGATCAGCCAATTGCCACAAACTTACTGCACCATCGGCATCCCCCACCGCCAGAAACTCTCCATCCGGGCTAAAAGCCACAGACAGAACATTGCCAAAGGTTTCCGTAAAGGCAGATTTAGTCAGGTCTGCTTGGGCAAAGTTGACCTCATGGAGATTCACACCTTGCAGGTACGCTTGCCAAATCGCCAACCGAGAAAAGTCATAGCCGCTGAGGTTGGGTTGCAACTGCGCTAAGAGGTTGAGGATATTGCCCCCGGCGTAGCCTGGCTTGAAGGGAGCGATCGCCCGCAACTGCTCGGTTAATTGCGTCAGTTGCGCTTCGATAGCTCGGTCATTGCCCAAGCGAATCCGCAGTTGCTCCAAGACAGGTTGCACAATCAACCGCACCTGAGCGTCCCGAATATAATCTTTAGCCGTCGCCTTCATCAGGGCATGGCTGTTGAATAAAGCCAGTTGTCCAGTCGTGATCTCTTCACACACCTGAGCCAAAAATCGATGGGTGATATATTCCATCACCACAGGTTGCAAGGTAAACAAACCCGCTCGCTCTTCACTTTTTTCGATCAGCGATCGCCGACTCAGCGACTCCAACACCTCCAGAGAGGCGCTAAAAGACACCAGCGAGACAATATCATTGCGTAGCTCAGCCAGCGACACAGGCTCACAGTTAATTGCCAGCCAGTACATCACTTCTGCCTCTAGCGGTGATAAGCGACTAAACTGCTGATCTAATAAGTTGCGGATATCACCAAACGCAGTGGCATCTTGTTCAATTTGTTCGAGAAACTTAGTGACGCTACTCCCAAACAAATCATGAATCGTGGTGGCAACAATCTTCAGGGCCAATGGATTACCTGTGTAGCGATCGATCAACGTCGGCCACTGCCGTTGTGACCCCGCAAATCCTTTCGCCTGTAAAAGTTGTTGGCCTTCCGCAACGCTCAAACCTTTCAGTTGCAACGTGCGGACAGGTAGAGTTTTGCCTTCGAGAGATGCCAGTTCTTTCGGTTTTTCTCGACTGGTTAAAACCAAACAACTGCGATGATTCACTGACCCTAGCTGTTGCAGCAGCTCGCCGTAAGGCTCATACCCAGCGCCATACTGCCCCGCCAGTTCTCCGCCACTCAGGATCGCCTCAGCATGATCCAAAATCAACAAACAACGATGTTGCTTGAGAAACTCTAACAGCTGCGGTACCTCGGCTTTGGCTTCCGTCCCAGCGCCTAAACTCTGGAGCCAGTCGGCCAAAAGATCGGATAAGGGAGGAGGATTCCGCAGCGATCGCCAGATCACAAACTCGAATTCTGGCTGAATCTGTTTAGCTAATTTGGTCGCCAGAGCAGTTTTGCCAACACCCCCAATCCCTAGCACACCAACCAAACGGCATTGGTCCACCAGTATCCATTTCTTCAGTTTCTCTAGTTCTTCCGAGCGCCCAAAAAACACCGAGACATCGATCGCTTCCCCCCAATCCGCGTTTGCCGATCGGGTTTTTCCAGACCTGGCATTTGAGGGAGGATCAAATGGTCGCGAATGGCTAGAGGGTGCTACAGAGGCATCCGCAGATAAAGCTGGATGGGACTCCATCACGGGCAGATTGAGCGCTGACCAAACTTGAGAAGACTGTTGCTGGGCCTGTTGCTGAACCTGATTTCCTGGCTGTTGCACCTGTTGAGCAATAGTAGGTTGCTGCGATCGCCACTGCCGCTCCAAAGCCGTTTGAAAGTTAGTTTTACTGACTTCCTCACCTAACACTTCAGACAACAATCGCCATAACTTTGGCCCTACATCGCGCTTGAGATAGTTTTCGCTGAAGCGGGAATACTTCGCCATTTCCTCATAGGTTTTCCCCTGCCACGCTCCAGTGAATACCGTTTGTTCTGGATCGTTCAGGTGACGACCAATGCGATTGAAAACCACCGCATCGAGAACTTTACGAGCGTCTTCGTATTCCATGTAGGCTGAAATCCCAACAGGGTGAAGTTTTTCAAGTTCTGAGTATACCCTGATTTTTTCAGACCTTTAGAGGCTCCAACCCCAGTCTAGCCTGATTTTTACAGAACTTGGGAAGGGTATAAAGTTCAGGTGATCGAGTTAAGTTTTGACTCCCATCCAAAGGTATGCAAAAGTTATGGTATGTTATGTTTATGCACTCTACCGATCCAGACAGGTCTAGCGATCGCTGAACATCCCTGGCCTGTCTTGAGTGTGAGGAGCCACAGAATCTCTTACTGCCCCCAGAGGTTTCTATGCAATGCCCTTACAGAGACAGCCCCGCCCTGAAGCAGTTGCCCTGCCACTACATTCAGCATCCTAAAAATAACGACATTTATTTCTGTACAGCTTGTCAGCAGTCCTACAACATCGACGACGTAGGCCGAGAAATACCCCCTGCGTCCTTTCCCATTGGGCTACTGCTGACCATTGTTGGTGTCACTTGCCTCAGCCTAATTTTGATCGCAGGCGAACTGCCACCCCCAGACGCGATGTCTGTACCCCCCCTAGAAAACTCCCTAGCTCAACCCTAAGAACTAATTTATTAAGCAAATCTTCAGGGCTGAAATGAAAGCCGTGACTTGATCCCCCTAGCCCCCAAGGGGGGAATTCAGTTCTAAAGCGCTATCCCTACTTCCACCGCCCCAAAAACTCACCCAACCCAAACCTCCATAACTCCTGGCTTCCGACTTCTGACTCCCAACTCCTAACTCCTTCATCCCTCCAAGGAGCCCTCGACCATGAAACGCACTAACGCTTATGGTCCGATGTTCAATATTGCTCGCCAAGTGCTGATTTGGTTTTTGTTTGGCTTGTTTGGCTTAAGTTTGGCGTTTCTCCTGTCGCCTGTCTTGGGCGTTCTCCACTTCTGGATCAGCTATTGGCCTCTAGTAGTCGAAGGACTCCTGCACTTGGGCGCTGTCACCTTCTGCGTAGTGGCGATCGCAGTCCTGACTGAATCTCTCAAGTAGACTCGCTAAGTGATGCGATAACGGATGCCGCGACGTTGCCATTCAGCGGCAAGAAGAATCGTCGCCGCCTCACTATCCAGTGGTTTGGAAAACAGATAACCCTGAGCATACTCACAGTTCAACGCTTGCAACTTGGCGCGTTGGGCAGCGGTTTCCACCCCTTCCGCGATCACATCCATGCCTAAGGTGTGCCCCAACATGGTGATGGTTTGGACAATGGTGGCATCTTCGCTCGTATCCCCCATGCGGCTGACAAAGGAGCGGTCTACTTTTAAGGTGTCCACCGGAAAACGATGCAAATAGCTCAGCGATGAGTAACCTGTGCCAAAGTCATCAATGCTCAGTCGGAGGTTCAGCGATCGCAGTTGCAGCAGCAGCCCAATCGTAGATTCCACATCCTTCATTGCCACGGTTTCAGTAATTTCTAATTTGACGCTGTGCCCATCTAAGCCGTTGAGTTGCAAGATGTTGGCAATCCTTGCGGCTAAATCTGGTTGAGCAAACTGGTGCCCCGACAAATTAATGCTGATCATCAACGGAGGATCAAAGGGAAATTGGTCTTGCCAGCGGCGCAACTGTTGACAAGCTTCTTGAAAAATCCACTGCCCCAAGGGCACGATTAAACCCGTTTCTTCAGCGATCGGGATAAAGTCAGCGGGAGAGACCAGCCCTTCTTGCGGGTGCTGCCACCGCACTAGTGCCTCAAAACCTGCAATCCCCCCTGTAGAGAGGGAAACGATCGGTTGATAGTGCAACTGAAATTCTTGCCGCTCCAACCCTCGGCGCAAATCTGATTCCAGCTGAAATCGCTGCACCACTTGCAAGTGCATTCCAGTGGAAAATACTTCATAGCAAGCTTTGCCCAAGTCTTTGGCGCGGTAGAGAGCTGTATGAGCGTCGCGCAACAATTCTTCGGCTTGGTAATTGTATTCCGCTTGGCTGAGGGCAATCCCAATGCTGGCAGTGGTGAAAACGGGTTGCCCATTCAACCGAAATGGTTTTGCCATCATCTGCTGCATCTGCTCGGCGATCGCCGTAGCTTCGTTGACATCTCGCAGCGATCGCAGCAAAACCGCAAACTCATCACCACCAACTCGTGCCAACAGATCGCGAGACCGCAGGCAACTCTTCAGTCGTTGCACGGTATTGATCAACAGGCGATCGCCCATTGGGTGGCCCATGCTATCGTTCACCACCTTAAAGCGATCGAGATCGAGAAAAAGCACCGCTAAGCAGGTTTTCGGTTGAGCAATGCCCCGTTCGTATTGAGTTTGGTGGTGTTGCAAGTCCCGTTGGAGCTGCTGGAGGAAGAGACTGCGGTTGGGCAGCCTAGTGAGGCCATCGTGTCTGCTAGCATACAGCGCTTGATAAGCGACGACCGCTCCCCCGGTGATCACCAAAGCGAGAGCAGGGACCACAATCGGTACCCAGCCCCCTTGGGCCACGATCAAGC
>DATNPE010000389.1:0-4152 GCA_036703355.1 Allocoleopsis sp.
CATAGCGTGTCGCAATCCGTCGAAACTGCTTGAGTGATTAATCGTCCGCTCAATGCGATTGTGCTCTCGATACGCCTGCCACTCGCTGCGGACGGACACGGGGTCTTCCACGTCCAACTCGTTTGACCTTGCCCTGCTCCATCAACGATTCAAACATCACCGACTCGTTGCGCTCTCCCACACTCAGCAAGAAAGTCACAGGCTTACCACTGCCTTCACAGCGCAGATGAATCTTGGTGCTATAACCACCTTTGCTATAGCCGAGGGCTTCTGAGTCCGCATCACTTCCACTGGCACCTGCGGCATGTTGATGGGCTCGAATCACACTGCCATCGACGAAATGCAGCGTTCAGTCAAACTCACCTGCCCCGTCCGCCTGTTGCTGCAACTGTTCTAGAATCTGCTGCCATCATCCTCGCTTGCGCCAAGCATAGAAGCGACCGGAGACTGTCTTCTAAGCCCCATACCGGTCAGGCAAATTGCGCCAAGGGGCACCCGTGCGGAGCACTCATAAAATGCCATTGATGATGGTGCGATGGTCATTAGCGGGGCGTCCACCCTTTGGGCTCGGTTTGGGTAACAGAGGTTGCAATCGTTGCCACTGTGGATTGGTTAAGTCTTTACGTGAAATTGGATTGTGTGCAGCCAAGGTTAGTTCTGTGTCTTTGGAATATCTTTATTTCCATTCTAGCTTTGGGTTTTAAAGCACGTCCTAGGCATTTAATCGCGCTTTCACCAGTGATGCAGTCAATGGCATGATTTGCCCCCCAAGCATCGTCGTCATATTTTCTTGAAGGAGAGCTTTGCTTTTCTAATTTTGCTGACAGAGGACTGAAGCGTGTCTAGTTGTGTCACGATAAAACCTTATGGAACAAAAAGTTCAATTAGTGCAAGGAAATGGCCAATTGGTGGAGGCACGCTTGTGTGATATGGCTCTTCGCCATTTGAGCGATTTCAACAGTGTTTGGAAAACGATGTTGGAAGCCCTTGGAGCCGAAGATACTTTTTGGGATTGGGCCAGAAAAAAGCGGTTAGCGCTCTCAAACGATCGCTACGAAGCTTACGCAATTGAGCAAGACGGACTCACACAAGGACTTTTATGGATCGAAACGCAACGCCATCGATCGCAATGGGTGATTGGGCAACCACTTGTGTATGTGGAAGCGCTGGCAGCAGCTCCTTGGAACCGACGGCTCATTAACCCTGACCCTTGGCTTCGAGGTGTCGGCACCATCTTGCTACAATTTGCCCGCAAGCGAAGTCTGGATTTAGGCTATCAAGGTAGACTAGGGTTACATGCCTTACCAGGCTCAGAGGCGTTTTATGAGTCGCGGAACCTGTTAAATTTCGGGTACGATGCTGAACGAGAAATGGTCTACTTTGAGTATGGTGTCTTGAACCCACGTCAATTCGAGGAAAATGACAATGCAATTTGACTGGGAAGCTTTCACTTACGATGAGAGTTGGCTGCAAGAAGCTGTTCAACTTGAATCGAAACTGGACCAAGATGTCCAGATTGGAGTTCAAACTTCTCGTCCTCCTAGCATTGAGCCCGCTCAACTACAAAACCAGCTCAAACATGTGAAGATCTTATCCATGCTCTTTAGCGAACTGCACTGTCTTTTAGAGCGGGCGAACTTGGGTTCTGGAACAGAGGCTGCTTTAGTTCAAGGGCGGCAACTCATTCAAGTACGCCTCTCTCAACTGAGCTTGGAGCAACAGACATACTTAAAAGCACTTCTTGCTGAAGAAGAAGCGAATCCTGCCGAGAGATTACTAAGAGCACAACTGAGACCAATGCTATGCGCTATGTTGAGTGAGCCAGATTGGCAAGAAATTGCTCAAGCCGCGATGGGTTCAATTCAAGTTCACCTTCTAGAGCATGTTAGCCAGCAACAGTCACGAGTGAATTAGCGAACGGGATGCTTCGAAATATTAGTACCTTTCAGGCTGAAAAGAAAAGCAGAGAAATCGTTGAGCCTTCAGGACTTGCAGAGAACTCAAAAACCAATCTGCTATTAGCGGGTGTTGGGAAAGTAGCTATTGTGAGCAAACGGTAATGCTGGAATATAGCTGACTATGCGCGGTGCCTATGCCAATTGCTTTTGGTGCAGGGCAAGCGATCGCCAGATAATGATAGGAAAGGAGACAAAACTTCCAATTGCTTTCCTTGTGCGGTCTAGCTCATTGAAGCATTTATTCACCATGCTCCTGAATAAATGCTTCTACCTTCTCTACATCCCACCCCAATGGTTTGGTGTATTGTTCGATCGCCGTTGCCATGAGATGAGCTGGAATGGGATATTTTGCGATCGCTTCCTTGAGTAATTTGGGTTCTTCTAGCCAGGTAGTCAGGTCAGGCCGGATATACCAGTCAGCCTGGTTCAGATCAAAATTTGGTGGAGGTGCAGTGAAATAGATTGCATCTAGCTCTTCCTCCACTTGAAGCCAACCTACTTCTTTTGCAAGAAACAGCCATTCTGCTTCGTCTGCTTCTAGAAGACGAGCATTCTTCTCTGCGGCTGGACCAAGTGGATTATACACCCCGGTTTGCCAAGCCAAAACGTAATGCTCAGGATTTTCCTGCCTCTCTTTTTCCCAATAAGCCTCAATTTCTCGTCGGTAATCATAGACGTGACGTTTTGGCTTTGAAGCCAAAGATTTCTTCACTCTCGCTCAGGGGGTAACAAGAAGGCTAGAACAACGACTGGAGGTGGAAAGCAGAGTGCAAGCCTTGCTGAAGATACCTTCGCTTATTGCCACTAAGCTGCATCCAAGATTCTACCCAATCAGTGGCTAAATCCATCCCTTCTAACCAAGCTTGGGCATACAAACCTATCCAAAAATCGCTATGTCTGCGTCGCATTCTTCGGCCTTCTTTGGCTCGACAAATATAGCTGGATAAGCCTTGAGTGCGAACTTCATGACCTTGAATAACGGCACTGGTATAGGCAAGGGCTAAAAGGACAAATAAGCCCGATAAGCGCTCAGAACTGAGACGAGTGGATTCGACTTGATATCCCCCACTTTTGTAGTCGCGGAAAAAAGCTTCGATGCCCATGCGATGCTGGTAAGCCTGAACCGCAGCACCCAAAGAGGGCAGATTGGTTAAGAGAAACCAAGCACTTTTCTCGCAATGACCTCGATACGCTCGTTTCCAATAGCAAGCCACGTTAAACAGTCCAACTCCCGCTTGCTTCGTCACCTTCACCTGCCCGAAAAATTGCGACTGACCGGGTTTTAATCCCAGGTGTTGGAGTTGTTGAACCAAACCCGTTTCATCCTGAACATACTCGTTACAGCGTAAGCGTAAACAGAAGCTCAGCTTCTGCTGGTGCAACCATTGTGCGAGATGCACTGAGCAAAATTCGCGGTCCCCTAAGACCACGACTTGATAAGGCTTCAGCAGCGCTAAAAGGGGACGCAAAACCGCTTGTTGTTGCAGCAGACCCGAACTGCCAGAGTGAGGCAAAAACTGCCAGTACAAAGGCAAAGCCCGCCCTCGGTAGATCACACTCGCCATCAGCACGTTCACCCCTTGCCACTGTGTACGGTCGAGGACTAAGTAGAGAGTTTGTCCCACTCGGAATTGGCAAGACAGCAAGTAGCTCACTAAAGGCAACCAGAGGGTATCAATGTGCAATTGAGGACTCGAAAACAAGCGTTGCAAACAGCGACGACGGCCCTCGAATTGAATCGGCAGAGGCAAGGTGGCCGCGAGTCTTTCGAGGCGCACTTGTTTATGCCATTGCAATAGCAACATCAGCAGATTCACGAGTAGATAATGGCGAGGACTGAGGCACTGTTGGAGATGAGCTTGGTAGAATAGAGGCAGCATTTTTTGGGGTAGGCTTGTGGTCAAGTAGCAAGCCTATCTTTTTTTGTGTTTAGCGGCTCTATCCCTTGCTACACATCTGTTTCAAGCTTTCTGTTACCCCCTGAGTTCACTCTCGACTGTTTTGGCTGTTTGGCCTGGAATCCTTGCGCCATTGTTTTCTTAGCTGTGAGTGACCAATTCTAATCGTAGTAATAGCCCTACTACACATCATGACATGAGGAAGAGAATATTTTGTGAGCAGACCGCCATGACTGAATTTGTTGTATTTTTGCTGAAGGGAAACGTTTTCCTTCACGTGATTTGGCATAAACTTA
>DATNPE010000390.1:0-7583 GCA_036703355.1 Allocoleopsis sp.
AGATTTTTTACGTACGTCAGGCCGTAAGTTGGTGGCAGGTCGCTTTTTTACCGCAGCAGACTTTGCCAGTTACCGCCCCGTCGCGGTGATTGATCAGTTTTTGTCTCAGAAACTATTTGAAACTCAAGACGCGATCGGTCAGCGAATTTATGTGGATAGTCGTCCCTATATTGTAGTGGGGGTCGTACCCACACGAGTGGATGAAGAGGAACCGCCAGAGGGTGAAATCTGGATTTCCATGTCGCTGCATAGTGCGCTGACAGGTAGCCAGGACATTGGTGGTTTGCGACTCCGACCGACTGCAATGAAAGACTTGGAAGCTTTAGGCAAGCAAGCCGAGCAGCTATTGGTGCAGCGGTTTCCTGGTAAAGAGTTTTGGACCTGGAACAATGTCGAGGATATTGTGGAACAGCAGCAAACCCTGGAACTCGCTTCCCGGGCGCTGGCTGTAGTAGGACTGATCTCGCTACTGGTCGGTGGTGTGGGCATCGCCAATATCATGATCGCCTCAGTGACTGAGCGAACCGCTGAGATTGGTTTGCGGCGAGCGATCGGAGCTACCCAACAAGACGTTATGCTGCAATTTGTTTTAGAAGCGGCGGTGCTCAGTGTCGTGGGTGGAGTCGTGGCGTTAGGGGTGGTGCATGGTCTAACAGCAACCGTGGCGAAAACCTTTAAGTTGCCTTACCAGTTTGAATCTGGCACCGCAGCTTTGGCGCTGGGTTCAGCGGTTTTAGTGGGAATTGGGGCTGGGTTGCCTCCTGCTTTACGCGCTAGTCAGCTTGACCCAGTTAAAGCCTTGCGATCGGAATAGCTTTTCGTTTAATTAAGACTTTTGGTGAGAGGTAGATCATCGGTTCTTTCAAGCCGCAATCTATAGCAATCCTAAATGGATTGTAAAAAGGGGTGTGGGGGCTGCGCCCCCACGCAAGGGTTTCACCCCTGCACCCCATTAAAGAATCAAAAAGGATTGCTATATATCTATGGCTACTTCTAACCCTAAAATTCGCAGTCAGCAGCTCTGGCAGTCCTTGGCTGGATGGCTCCCCGCCATTATTTTTCCCACTGCCACTTTGTTTCAGTTGATTCCAGTTTTGAAAGGTCAAACGGCTGGAGTCAGCGCCATCTCTTGGGCCATGTTTGGTTTGGCGAATCTTGGTGCCTATCTGTTTTCCACTCAAAAACGCACGATTCAAATCATCCTGGCTTTTCTCCTCACAGCCATCATGGACTTTGTGATCGTGGTTCGTTGTCTCTTGGCTTGAGCCGTTAGCTAGCATCTTTTTGCGCTAAAAGTAGGGTCTGAGATTTTATGAGCCAAGCCTGATGTCTGACCCTGCGATGATTAATGTGACCATTAAGCTGTTTGCCGCTTATCAAGAAGCTTATGGTGTCCCTGATTTGGTGATGGAGTTTCCAGCGGGGACAACGGTGGCTGAAGTGCGCGATCGCCTGATCCAAGAGCACCCAGAACTAGAGCGCTGGCGCGAGTTAACCCGCTTTGGAGTCAATCTGCAATTTGTCGAACCAGATACCCCCTTACAAGCAGGGGATGAAGTGGTGTTAATTCCGCCTGTGAGTGGTGGATGATGGTTTTATTGCAGTTTTTAACAGCAATATGAGCGATCGCTCATAAAAAATTTCTGGCGAGAATCACTCAACCTGGAAGAAAGTTGAGACTGAATCAGCCAGAACTCAGCCAGAACGATTGCTGCACAATAATTTCCCGCAATCCCGACGAAATAAGTCGGATATGTTTGACGCTGTTTTGAATCGCGTGCTACTATCTGAACCACTGCTGACGCGACAGAACTTCAAAGACCGTAATTCTTGATTACAAGAGAGCTGTGACCATGACCCAGGCAACTCACACACTAAACCTATCCACTGCTGCCACCTTCACGGCATTAAAGTGTAAAGAATGTGGCGAAGAGTACGAACTCAAAGCCACGCACGTTTGTGAGTTTTGTTTTGGGCCGTTGGAAGTGGCTTACGACTACAGCGCTATCCAACGGCAAGTCTCCCGCGAAAGCATCCAAGCGGGTCCCAACTCCATCTGGCGGTATCGTCCTTTCCTGCCTGTGGCAACCGACACCCCCATTGATGTCGGCACTGGCATGACTCCTCTTCTCCAAGCCAATCGCTTGGCGCGTCGCCTCGGTCTCAAAAAGCTCTATATCAAGAATGATGCCGTCAACATGCCCACCTTGAGCTTCAAGGATCGGGTGGTTTCTGTCGCTCTGACTCGCGCTCGTGAACTGGGTTTCACCACAGTCTCTTGTGCTAGCACAGGTAACTTGGCGAACTCCACCGCTGCGATCGCGGCTCATGCAGGTCTAGACTGCTGTGTCTTCATCCCCTCCGACCTAGAAGCAGGGAAAGTCCTGGGTACCTTGATCTACGGTCCCACGGTGATGGCCGTGCAAGGCAACTACGACCAAGTGAACCGCCTCTGCTCCGAAGTCGCTAATACCCACGGTTGGGGCTTCGTCAACATCAACCTGCGGCCTTACTACTCCGAAGGTTCCAAGACACTGGGTTACGAAGTGATTGAGCAACTCGGTTGGGAACTCCCCGATCATGTGGTAGCTCCTTTGGCTTCTGGCTCTCTGTTTACCAAGATCTACAAAGGCTTCCAAGAATTCGTCAAAGTGGGTTTAGTGGACGAGAAAGCAGTCCGTTTCAGCGGTGCTCAAGCTGAAGGTTGCTCGCCCATTGCTCAAGCCTTCCGCGAAGGTCGCGACTTCATCTCTCCCGTCAAGCCCAACACGATTGCCAAGTCGATCGCGATCGGCAACCCTGCGGATGGTGTCTATGCAGTCGATGTGGCGAAGAAAACCAACGGCAACATCGAGTCAGTCAACGATGCTGAAATCGTCGAAGGTATCAAGCTACTAGCCGAAACCGAAGGCATCTTTACCGAAACCGCAGGTGGTACCACGATCGCAGTGCTGAAGAAGCTGGTCGAAGCAGGCAAAATCAACCCCGACGAAACCACCGTCGTTTACATCACGGGTAACGGCCTCAAGACTCAAGAAGCAGTCCAAGGCTACATCAACGAACCCCTCACCATCGAACCCAAACTCGACAGCTTCGAGCGAGCGTTGGAGCGTTCCCGCACTCTCGATCGCCTAGAGTGGCAACAAGTTTTGGTCTAATAAAGATACAAATGCGCTAGCGCGTTTATATCTCTACTGTTTCATCCCACCCTACGGAAAGACGCTAGCACGTCTATCACCTTTCCTATTTCATCCTTCATCCCTCCTATTTCATCCTTTCAAACTGTCCTATGTCCGTTAAAGTTCTGATTCCGACTCCGCTGCAAAAATTGACTAACAACCAAGCCACCGTTGAGTGTGCAGGTAGCAACATTAGTGAACTTCTGGAGTCTCTAGAGCAAAGCTGCCCTGGCATCAAGGCTCGTCTTTGCGATGACCAAGGTGAGTTACGTCGCTTTGTCAATTTCTACGTTAATAACGAAGACATCCGGTTTTTGGATGGACAAAAAACACCACTAAACGACGGTGACGAAGTCAGCATTATTCCTGCGATCGCCGGGGGTTGAGGTTGAGCGATCGTCGTTAGCGCACAAAAAATTGCTAGCGATGCTAACAGAACCCTAGCCAGAAATATAGAATGATTTAACCCTTGCAGCCTTACGCTCAAGGGTTTTTTCGTAGAATCTGGGTTTATCCCGCTGGCTCATACTATTTCGTTACGTTTTAAGTCAGCGCGGGAACCTGCCTGGGACAATGAAGATCAATGCCGATCCGCTGGGTGCCCTCTGAGTATGATTTGTTGCCTGAATCCGAACTGTAAGCAACCCCAAAATCCTGATAGTGCCACAGTGTGCCAGAGCTGTGAGACCAAGTTGATTCCCTTACTCAGAGACCGCTACCGAATTTTGCAACCCATTGGGCAGGGAGGGTTTGGTCGTACCTATTTAGCAATTGATGAAGACCGCCTGAAAACTCGTTGCGTCGTCAAGCAATTTTCGCCTCAAGTACAGAGTGCTCGTTCTCTAGACAAAGCAATCCGCTTGTTTGACCAAGAAGCCATCCGACTGCATGAGTTGGGTGAGCATCCTCAGATTCCAGCTTTGTTGGCTTATTTTGAGCAAGAGCAGCGCTTGTATTTGGTGCAGCAGTTTATTGAAGGCTTGAATTTAAGCCAAGAACTTCAGCAGCAAGGCAGGTTTAGCGAACAGAAAATTCGTGAAATCCTCAATGATTTACTGCCAGTTTTGCGGTTTGTGCATGAATGTCAGGTTGTCCACCGGGACATTACGCCTTCCAACATTGTGCGACGCAAGTTAGACCACAAATTAGTGTTGATTGATTTTGGCGTAGCCAAGCTGCTGAGTGATGTCACCTTAGCGCAACCAGGTACCAAAATCGGCACAGAAGGCTATTCACCCATTGAGCAACTCCGCAGTGGTAAGGCTTACCCTGCCAGCGATCTGTACAGCTTGGGTGCAACTTGCCTTTACTTGATGACGCAAGTGAAGCCAGAGGAGCTGTATGACCCCCTGGAAGGACGGTGGCTCTGGCGGGACTATCTGGCGCGTAAGGGAGCTACTATCAGTAGTCAGTTGGGAAAGATTCTAGATAAGTTGCTCAAAGACTTGGTGAGTGAGCGCTATCAATCGGTGGATGAAGTGTTGCAAGACCTGCAAGCCGAGCCTGCTCTTCTGCCCGACTCTACACCCATCCCAGCTGGTTCATCTCCAACAGTGACTCCGCCCACTTCGCAACCGCCGCGATCGCGACCACCCACGACCCAGCCACCTTCACGGCCTTCTGGACCTGCTATTTCTGGCTCTCATTCTGCACCCAAGCCTTCTGCCTCCACATCCTCTACACCCAGATCCTCGGTCCCTGTTTCTCAACCTGTTCCTTCAAAACCACCGATCTCGCAACGTCCTCCTTCTAACCCCCCACAACCGCAAGTAGCCTTGTGGCGGTGCGTCGGTACCCTGACGGGTCACTCTTCTTGGGTGATGTCTTTAGCCATCAGTTCGCGCAAACAAGTTTTGGTCAGCGGCAGTTTAGATGACACGATCAAGGTCTGGAATTTGCAAACAGGTAACTTGATTCGAACGCTTCCAGGTCATTTGAAAGCCGTTAACTCGGTGGCGATTAGCCCGGATGGACAACTACTAGTCAGCGGCAGTGATGATACGACGGTGAAGATTTGGAATCTGCAAACAGGCGACCTGCTGCATAACCTAGGGGGCCACACCAGAGATGTGAATTCTGTCATGATTACCCCCAACGGTCTGCTTTTGGCCAGTGGTAGTGAAGACAGAACGGTGCGGTTGTGGAAGGTCCGAACTGGAGAACTGCTGCGAACTTTGGCAGGAACCGCAGGCATGGTGAAGTCGGTTGCCATTAGTCCCAATAGCTTGCTATTAGCCAGTGGTGGCCTGGATAACCAGATTAAGCTTTGGCACTTGGGCAGTGGGGAACTCACCCGCACCCTCTATGGCCATTTCAACTCGGTGAATTCGGTAGCGATCACCCCGGACGGCCAAATTTTAGCCAGTGGCAGCAAAGACAAAACCATTCGCTTGTGGAATCTCAACACCGGAGAGTTGATCCGCACGCTCACAGGCCATTCTGATATGGTCAATTCGGTAGCCATTACCCCGGATGGTCGGATGTTGATCAGTGGCAGCAGTGACAAAACCATCAAAGTCTGGAGCATCGGCACCGGAGATTTGATCTGTACTTTGACCGATCACTCTAACCCTGTCAGTGCGATCGCTGTGAGTGCGGGTGGGCAGTTGTTCGCCAGTGGCAGTTGGGACAACACGATTAAAATCTGGCAACTGACTGCTTAAGGCGTTGGAGTGGTGGGAGGCGCGACCAACGCAAATCCTTCAGCCATACCTAGAACTCGTTGATTAGAAATCTGCAAGCTGTTGAGCACCGCTGAGTCGAGTAACAAGTAATGCTGGGTAGCTTGGAGTCGCTGCAAATCGGGTAAACCTGCTGGCAGCACCAGGCGATCGCTATAAAAATTCAAGCTAGGACGATGATTGGGAAACGAGGTGTAGACCGTGGTTCCCGGTGGCGTATGAGCCCCAACCAAAGCGGCCACTGGCTTCACGGGATAAGCCTCGTTCAGTTCCCACAGCCAAAGCGGTGAACTCATCAGCAACGCCAAACTCAGATAGCAACCTACCAGCAATACCGTGATGAACTGCCGTTGTTGCCGTAGCATCCACCAGGCCGCCCAGCTAAAGCTCACGCCAACTGTGACCGCGATCGCCAACAAAATGGGTTCTGAATCTGCCCAACTACCATAGGTTCCACCTGCCAAGCCTGCGATCGCGAGGAATCCTAGAAATCCTGCTGTCCCTTTGGAGTAAGGGCGATCGCGCTGCCAAAGCTGATCCAGTTGTGCCCCCAAAGCTAGCGCTAAAAAAGGATAGAGCGGGATCACATACCACGGTAATTTGGTGGTCATGACGGAAACAGCACTCAAGTAAACCACTGTTCCCACCAAAACCAAACGGCTCCAAGTCAGTTGCCGCTTCTGCCAGGCCAAAATTAAGCCACTGGGCAAAAAGATCAGCCAAGGCCAAGTGTATTTCAGCACCTCCACAAGGTAGAACCAAACAGGGCCAGAATTACTGTTAACCGATTCCCAAACCCGATTTACAGACTGGTTGAGGAAATGTACTTGCAGAAACACAGGGCCATAGTGCTGTACTTGAGCGGCATACCAAGCCAAGACAGGTATGGCTCCCAGACCGATGCCTACCCAGAGGTAAACACTCCGCAGCAAGGCATATTGGCGATCCACGATGAGAAAGATGAACGCGATCGCCCCTAGCAACAGTGCCAAAATCCCTTTGGTCAAGCCCAGCAACCCCAGTGCCACGCCCACTCCTAAAGCCCAACGGCGATCGTGACGAGCTTTCAGCAGACAGCCCAGCAGCAACAGCAAGAAGGTGACGGTAATGCCATCGCGCATCGCTAAGCGTCCGTGGCGTACCACGGGCAACAGAGTGAGATACACCGCCGCCGAGAACAAAGCGGGAAGGCGCTGACTAAATACTTGCCGCCCCACCCAATACAACAGGGGTACGGCGCAGGCACTCAGAAACGCAGCAGGGAAGCGGGTGGTAAGGTCACTCACTCCCAATAGCTGGTAACTAGTAGCAATTAGCCATTCCAGCAAGGGTGGCTTGTTCAGGTAAGGGCTGCCGTTGAGCATCGGGTAGAGCCAATTGCCAGTATGGTACATGCCTTTGGCGATCGCGGCGTAGGTGCCTTCATCCCAATCTCGCAATGGCACCCCACCCAAGTTGATCCCCCAGAGACCACAAGCCGCAACTAGTAGCCCTAAGCTCCAAATTAAATCTCGACTTAGCAGCTTAGGCTCTTGACTGGCTGGGTTACTCAACGCTTTAACTCCTAGTGCCTCACACAATTAAACTTTGCTAGTAAAAAGGGACAAGCGATCGCCCATCCCTGATTCCTCAAACTTATCGAGATGTGGTACCAGAATAAAAGAAAATGACTGCTACCGACGCTTTTGCGCTTTCCAAGTGCCGCCATAAACATAAAACGGAT
>DATNPE010000391.1:0-7408 GCA_036703355.1 Allocoleopsis sp.
CGGCAGGCACCTCCCCTTGATGGAACTCGGCTAGGTCTAGCAGTGTGCGCTCTAGATGCACGCCATCATTAATTCCTGGACAAACTACTACTTGAGCATGAATCTGCAAGCGTCGTTCTTGGAACCACTGCAACTGCGATCGCAACTGTCCTGCTCTGGGATTCTTCAGCAGCCGAGTTCTAATGTCTGGTTCGGTAGCATGAACTGATACATACAGCGGGGAGAGCCGCATCTGCTCAATGCGGTCCCATTCACGCTGGGTTAAATTGGTCAGGGTTAAGTAGCTGCCATAGAGAAAGCTGAGGCGATAGTCGTCGTCTTTGAGGTATAGCGTTTGCCGCATCCCCGGTGGCTGCTGATCAATAAAGCAAAAGGGACAGCGGTTATTGCACTGAATCAATCCATCAAAGAGGGCGCTTTCAAACTCTAGGCCCAGATCTTCGTCAAAGTCTTTTTCGATCTCGATCTCGTGGGTTTTGCCTTTAGCATCCAGAACTTCTAGTTCTAGGACTTCGTCAGCGCAAAGAAACTGATAGTCGATCAAATCGCGCGGTTTCTGGCCGTTAATGGCAACAAGGCGATCGCCCGGTTCAAACCCAATCTCAGCGGCAATTGAATCAGGCAGAACGTTGGTAATCAAAGCGGGACGGATCGAAACTTCGCTCATGGAAATGCCACTGGAATGCTAAGGCCAACTCCTATTCTAGAGAGTCTGGCCCCAGCTATTATCCACTGGCTTCCCACTACGGTGTTCTGCCCTTAGGTGTTCTGCAACACGCCAGCCGCTACTGCCGCCAGAATCGCTGCGCCAAATCCTAGGCGATACCACACAAAAATCCAGGTGTTGCGGTTTTGCAGATAGCGCAATAACCAGGCGATCGAGAGGTAAGAAAAAATAAAGGCTGATAAAGTGCCGACTAGCACCAAAGACAAGTCAATTTGGCCTAGGGCTTCCTTAAAAAATTCATATAAGGTAGCGATCGCCAAAGTGGGCAGCCCTAATAGAAACGAGAACCGAGCGGCGGTTTGGCGCTCCAACCCTAAAAAGAGGGCTGTGGTTAGCGTAGAACCTGAGCGAGACACCCCAGGAACCAGGGCCAGCATTTGCCCCAAACCAATCAGAATGCCATCTTGGATTTGCAAGGATTCAAAGCCACGCTTGCGGGTGCCTAACTGTTCTGCGGCTCCGAGTAGTAAGGACATGACAATCGAGGCGATCGCGATCGTCGTCATGCTGTTAATCAAGGAACCCTCATCGTTCAGCGCCTTGCTAAGCAAGAGTCCACCCGCCAAAGCAGGAATGGTGCCTACGGCAATCCCGACTAAAACCTTCCATTCCTCCCGTTGCCAATCGCGCTTTTGGACGGCTTGCCATCCTCCCGACAAAATGGTGCGGATGTCAGACCAAAAATAAATGACGACAGCAATAACGCTACCGAACTGAATCGTGGCCACAAAGGGTTTAGCGCCAACCATAGACCAACCGAGTGCCTTCGTAAAAACCTGGAGGTGGGCAGTACTGCTGATGGGCAAAAACTCGGTAATGCCTTGCACAATGCCTAAGATAAAGGCTTGAAACAGCCCCACCAACCAATTGGTAGAACTGGCTTCTGGGGTGGCAACTGCCAAAAGCGACGGCAGTGCTAGCGGTTCTATCCCCTTGGGTGGGATCAATGCTGGTTCTAAAGCCCAGCTGAGCCACGCCAAACTGCCTGTATCAATCGCCATGCACATACTCCAGAAAACTAATTGGCTCGCCATTACGTTTTTACGATCGCTCTGGCTGGTAAGCGGGAAAAATGAGGCCAAGGTCGCTGGAGCAACCCAGAATTAGCAACCCATTGGACTCATTTAACTCAGCCCAAAACAGCCAGAAAAGTCAGACCTTGATCTGTCCTGGTCTAGCGTAATCGAATGTTACGAGCTTGTGAAAGTTTCTCTGGTCACACGACGAAAAGATAATCTCAGCCTCCTATAAGAGAAAAACAAAGTTATCATGAACAAGATGCCCCCCCAGGGGATATGCCTGTGTTATGTTAAAAAAAGTAAATTAAATAAGAAACATTAAAAATACTTTGTCCTCCTTTACACCCTTCCCCCCATCCTCTCGCATGGTTGATTCTGCTCCGGAAAGGTCGTCTACTTCAATTTGGCAGCTACAACTGGGTCAAACTTGGGTCATGCTAATTGCAGCTGTGTTTCTGGTCTCAGTCCCAGTTTTTATCCAGGCTCCCTTGGTACGCTGGTTTCCCGAACTCAGTTTGTTGCTAACTGGCGGGTGGCTTGGTCTCAGCTTAATCCTGATGGCTCGCGATCGCACTCAACTCTGGGGAGATTTGCTCTTCGGATTCACCTGGAGTTGGCTCGCAGGCTCGATCTACTGGGGTTGGTTTCGCTGGGAACCTCTCTGGCACTTACCCATTGAAGCGATCGGCTTACCCGTTGCGGTTTGGTGCCTGATACGGCAGTGGGGGAAAGTTGGTAACTTCTTTTATCTAGGCTCGCTATTCGGCACGGTTGTGACCGATCTTTATTTCTATATTGTGGATTTGATTCCCCACTGGCGGCAGTTGATGCAGGTTGATCCCGCGTTGGCATTGCCTATCTTTCAGAATGCGATCGCTCAGATGCGGACACCCTGGGGAACGGCTTGGGCTGCGGTGCTGGCAGTAACCTTGTTGGTGGTCGGGCTGTTGCCGCTTCGTTCTCAGGCAGCTCATTGGTGGGCTTTTGGTGGAGCGGTGTTGAGCACAATTCTGGTAGATAGTTTATTCTGGTTGGTAGCTTCTGCGGCTTAAGCACCTGAGCTGTTTCTACTCAGCATTTAGAGGGCTAACACTTCTAAATTTCAGGTTATACTTTCAGCTCAGAAAAATTTTGCTTACAATTCTTAGTTAAATTTCCGAAAGCATTCGCTGGCATAAGTAGATGTGTCATGGATAGTCGTAGATAGATGTGTCAGGATGCATCATAGGGAAAGATGCAGTGATTTCTTAGCCTGTGGTGACTTTTCAATCCACTCCTCATTTAGTGCTTCGTACAGAGGCGGGTGATCGCTATCTTCCATTGGTTGGCAGTAATTGCTGGACCATTGGTCGAAGCGATGACAACAACTTTGTATTGCCCGATCGCTGGATCTCTCGGAACCATGCGATGCTTCAATGCATGGAAACAGGTGAGTTTTATCTCATCGATTTAGGAAGCCGCAACGGTTCCTTCGTGAATGGTCGTCGAGTCAGTGTCCCCGTCACCTTACAAAATGGTGATCAGCTCACCTTTGGACAAACAGAATTAGAGTTTTACTGCCCCTCGCCAGAGCATCTCACCGATCCCTCGATGGGCATGGACTCCAAAGAATTTACTGCGACTGCCACCCTGCATGTCCGTCGTCTGATTTCAGTATTGGTGGTGGATATTCGCGACTTCACTGGCCTGACCCGCCAACTCGACGAAAAAATTCTCTCTGAGGTAATTGGCACTTGGTTCCGGCGAGCGGGGGAAATTATTCGTGAACACGGCAGCTGGGTGGATAAATACATTGGCGATGCGGTGATGGCGGTCTGGATTCACGGCACCCAGGGTGTGAGTAATGAAGAAATGCTCCGCATCTTCAGTGCCCTGAATGCGCTGCACAAGATGACGAGTGAGCTGTATGACCAATATCCCCTGCCGTTTCCTCTCCGGATTGGTGCAGGCATCAACACAGGCTTCGCGATGGTCGGCAATACTGGCAGTGGCGATCGCCCCGACTACACTGCGTTGGGAGATACCGTGAATGCGGCCTTCCGGTTAGAATCCGCCACAAAAGAAATTCGCTTGGATGTGGCTTTGGGAGAGACCACTTACAAGCATGTGCCTCATTCTGCGGTGCATCCTGCGCCTTTCCAAGAACATACTGTGCATCTCAAAGGCTACGATGTGCCGACCATAACCCACGCCTGTTCCTTTGCAGATTTGCATCAGTTTTTGCAGACCCAAGAACAAAGTTTGGTTGCAGGCAACGAAGGTTCTGAAGTTTAGAGGTTTTCCAGGGTACCTGGGTACGCTACCCTAGACTTTAGAAAATTTGTGGCATTTGCTGCTCTGCACGACCTTAGAGGGGCATCCCGCTTTTCCAGGGTTGGGTATTTCTGTGCCAATTCTATAAATGCTGTGTGTGGATTTTATCTGCTCAGAGGAAGGTATAAATCGATGAAACGCTTTGTTCGTTGGCTATCAGTTCTCAGTTTATTGGTGGGCTGCCTGGGATGGCTAGGGTTGCCCCAACCAGCGGTTGCTTTAGATTTGAGCGGTTTGACTGTGCGATCCATGCCCGTTTTGGCGGCTGAAGTTTCTCCCCGCAACGCTGTGGATGACAAGCGCGCAGTCGTTGGCGACAAGATTGACCTCAACAACACCAATGTTCGGGCGTTCTTGCAATACCCTGGCCTATATCCCACTTTGGCTAAGGCGATCGTGAAAAACGCTCCCTACGAGAAGGTGGAAGATGTGCTTGATCTGCCTGGATTGAGCGATCGCCAGAAAGAAACGCTGCAAGCCAATTTCAAAAACTTTACTGTCACCGAGCCTGATGCAGCCATGACCGAGGGTGACGATCGCTTCAACAACGGTATCTATCGCTAGTTCGGCATTGGTCTGGCGCTAGTGGAGCTTGAAGTTTGACGTTCAATGGGTTGCTCCCGTAGGCACTAAACTGTCTAAGGGAATTGGGTTTGTAGAGACACAGCACCATTGTTGCCCTCAGTCTCTACACCTGCATCCATAGAACTGGGTGTTTAGACGCTGCAAGAATATCTTTGCTCTCTGTACAGTAAGGTTAATCCTTACGCATGATTGACGACAGGGAGCAATTTTTATTGGATACTTCGTTACCTCTTCAAGCTGCGGCTCCAGCGCAAGTTTCTGATTTTACCCAACCATTTGATGTGCTAGTGGTGGGTGCAGGTGCAGCAGGACTGTATTCTGCCCTCTGCCTACCAGCGTCGTTCCAAGTGGGCTTAATTACCAAAGATACCTTGTCCCTGTCGGCGAGTGATTGGGCCCAAGGGGGGATTGCTGCCGCGATCGCCCCGGATGACTCTACAGCTCTCCACATTGCCGACACAATGAAGGCGGGAGCAGGGCTATGTGACCCCCAAGCGGTGGAATTTTTGGCCGAGAATGCCTCTGATTGCATTCGCTCTTTAGTCGAGATGGGTGTGGCGTTCGATCGCCATGAGGGAGAGCTAGCCCTGACCCTAGAGGCGGCGCATTCTCGGCGGCGGGTGTTGCACGCAGCAGACACCACTGGGCGAGCCGTCGTCAACACGCTCACGGCCAAAGTGCTAGAGCGCAAAAATATTCAAGTCTTTCCGCAAACCTTTGCCCTGAGCTTATGGCTTGACTCACAGACGCAGCGTTGCCAGGGCATTAGCTTGATCCATCAAGGTCGTGTGCTCTGGGTACGAGCCGCTGCGGTGGTGTTGGCGACAGGTGGGGGTGGACAGGTCTTTGCTCAGACGACCAATCCAGAGCTGAGCACAGGGGATGGGGTGGCGATCGCTTGGCGGGCGGGAGCCCTACTGCGGGACTTGGAGTTTGTCCAGTTTCACCCCACGGCGCTGACCAAGCCTGGAGCCCCCCGGTTTCTGATTAGTGAAGCGGTACGAGGGGAAGGAGCGCATCTGGTTGACACCCAAGGCCAACGCTTTGCCTTTGAATACGACCCCGCCGGAGAACTGGCTCCGCGAGATGTAGTCAGCCGCGCCATTTTCAATCACTTGCAGCACACTGAGTCAGACCCATCGAGGGCTCATGTGTTGCTAGATTTGCGATCGATTCCCGCTGCCACGATTCAGCATCGCTTCCCTAACATTATCCAGGTTTGCCAGCAGTGGGGCATCAATGTGTTTCAGGAGCCAATTCCGGTGACACCTGCGGCCCATTACTGGATGGGTGGTGTGGTGACAGATACGATGAGCCGTACCTCAATTCCAGGGCTGTATGCGGTGGGAGAAACCACCAGTACAGGGGTGCATGGAGCCAACCGCTTAGCCAGCAACTCGCTCTTAGAATGCCTGGTTTACGGGGCCCAACTGGCTCATATTGAACTAAATCCACCAGAACTTCCGGTTGGAAACGATTCGCCTCAGGTGACAACCAACCCAGTGGCTTACAACCCTGACCCGATCGCTTGGCAGCAGCAACAAACCGCGATCGCCCACATTCGCCAAGAGTTACCTCGCTTGATGTGGCAAAGCGCCGGAATCTGTCGCGAGGCCAAGACGTTACTAGAGGCGCTCGCTCAGGTGGAAGCTTGGCAAGCTGAATTTGCCGCTCTGCCGTTGAGCCAATTCTTGCTGAACTTAGCTCCCGCGCAGCCTGCTGAACTGGGTTTACCCGACGCCGATTTAGCGATTCGGACTTGGAGTGAAACTCAGAATCTTTTAGATATTGGTTACTTGATTCTCAAAAGCGCCTGGTTCCGCACCGAGAGCCGAGGTGGACATTATCGAGTTGATTTTCCTCAACCCGATCCGCAATGGCAAGTGCAAACCTTGGTGCAAGGCGATCGCTGGTGGACCGCACCCATTTCTGCAACCTAGTTTTCCGCTTACAGAACTTCGTGGGTGTACTTGTGCTGTTTCACGTTGTCCTCGGTTCTGACAATTCGCTGGGAGTTCAGCACTCGCTTGCGTTCAGTTGAGTAGTTGAAGTCTTGACGAGTGGTTCCCAAAGGAACGTGAGTTTGGGCTGCGGGTTTGGCTTTGTAGGTGCGAGCCGCCGCCAAGGTACGGTTGGCAAAGTCATCACAGAATTGTGCGTCTTCCGGGAAACCTGCTGGCTTTTGTACAGTTTCTCCCGCAAGAACATTGCCTAGTGTGGTTGCGTAGGCTGTTTGATACGAAGTGGGCACCCCTTTGACAATGGCTTCGATCGCGGCAGAAGGAATTGGCTCCAAAATGTTCACTTCGTGCAATTTGCCGTCTTCTTTGAGAAAGCAAGTCGCTAAACCAATCACCACATATTCGTCTGTGGAGAGATCGGGGGCTTGAAGATAGGAAGTCGCAGTTGTCATGGAAGATTTGGGTTGGCAATGCCAATTTCAACAGAGCTAAAGAAATGCCAAGAACAACCCCATCACAGAACTTTGAGTGAGCCTTGAGCTGCGATCGCAGGTTGTCCCCAGTATCTCCATAGGAATTCTAGCCTGGTTAAGCTTGGCGACCACGCTAATCCATCAGTGTTTATAACTCGTGATGTTGTCGTTCCTCTCGTTGCCAGTAACACTTCAGAAATTGGCTGAGTTGGGCTTGTAGTCTAACTACTAGTTCTCAGTATGAGTCTGGTTAGCTCTGTCACTTCAACTGCATCAGTCTTAAGGGACAGCTTCATCCCTAGAGATCCAAATTAAAAGTCTAGAAGTCCT
>DATNPE010000392.1:0-3424 GCA_036703355.1 Allocoleopsis sp.
GGGGCAACTACCTGGAAATAATGGTAGAAACGCAACGAAAAATTTGGTTTATAGTTGAGTTGCGCGATCGCTAACAGCATTGAAGCGCTCCAAAAACCTCCAAAATGGGACTAAAATTTAGTCCAATTTTAGTCCAGTTAGCTAAACTGGACCCTTAAAACCCTCTCAAATAAAGCAATCTAGATTTTTGAGTAATTGCGGCTACCGCAATGCGTCAACAGCTAGTCAATAAAACCCACAGGCTAACAAGGCATAACTAGTTTGCGTGAGTTGTCTGAAAGCTGCCCTGATGTGTAAGTCAGAATTTTTATCTTAGCGATCGCCAAGCACTGCAACACACGATGAATAATTTTTGTCTTATCCGGTGTTTTTGAGACTTACCTTGAGTCCAGTAATGAGTCTCGAAAAATTAAAATAATACTAAATAAGTAGTACTCTAGCTTCAAGAGAATGCCTGCGTGAATGCCTAACGACTGAAGTCGTGGTCAAACAACACCATATTCTTGGAGTACGGGAGCAACAATATTTTGTAGGAACTAGCGTCGTGAGAATTTGTGTCTGTTATATCGCTGTAGATTCTGCTTCTGTTGAGTGGGTTTACAGGCGATCGCACAGTAATCACTTTGTATCTTAATGAGTCTAGTTATCTCAAATTTAGTCTATATTTAAGTCTTAATTGGATAAAATGAGACTGTTGTCTTTGGACGACCTGGACTCATCACAAGAATTCCTCAAAAACAAGTAATCAGAGAGTTATACAGGAGATGGCGCAACTTCTACCAAACTCGTCACTGCCGCGATCAACTCTGCTGGGTCGATTGGCTTGGCGAGGTGCAGTTGAAAACCAGCGGCGATCGCTTCTTGTCGATCCACTTCACTAGCGTAGGCGGTTAGGGCGATCGCAGGAATTTGTCCACCCTGATCTAAATGCCGTTGTCTAATGTGTCGCAGCAAGACATAACCATCCACTGCTGGCATACCGATGTCACAGATCAACACGTCCGGTTGAAACTGGTCTAAAATGCTGAGGGCCGTAGCAGCAGATGTGGCAACGCTGACTTCTGCACCTGCTTGGCTCAAGATTACAGCAACCAACTCTCGCATGTCGGCTTCGTCATCCACCACCAAGGCTTTGAGTCCGACCAGTTCAGCTAAATTTGCTGCAACCGCATGAATCTGGATCGCTTCTACAAGTTCATGCATCAAAGGCAATTTGACAGTAAAGGTTGCTCCTCGCCCTTCCCCTAAACTTTCCGCTTGGACGGTGCCGCCATGCAGTTCTACTAAGTGCCGCGCGATCGCCAGTCCCAACCCCAATCCGCCAAACTGTCGGGTCGTAGTACCATCCTCTTGCCGAAAATATTCAAATACATGCGGGAGAAAAATAGGATCAATTCCCTTCCCGGTATCCTTGACTTGTACGTGCGCCATATTGTCTGAGCGCTCTAGCCGCACTTCTACAGCGCCACCACAAGGAGTGAACTTCACCGCATTAGAGAGCAGATTCCAAATCACCTGTTGTAAACGATTCGCATCTCCAGAAACCAAGCCTGTCATGGAGTCAATGTCTGTATGAATCTGAATTTCTTTTGCTTGAGCGGCAAGGCGCACCGTCTCCAGAGCCGCCAGGATAGTCGTCGCTAGATTAATGGGGCTGACATTCAGAAGTAGTTTGCCTTGCAAAATTCGGGAGACATCCAATAAATCCTCGACTAACTGAGCTTGTAACTTGGCATTGCGCTCAATGGTTTCTAAGGCTTTGTCCGTTGCCGCCTGATCGAATTTGCGCGTGCGGAGCAGTTTAGCCCAACCTAAAATCGGATTTAAAGGCGATCGCAACTCATGGGACAGCACTGCCAGAAACTCATCCTTGATGCGGTTAGCGGCTTCTGCGGTTTGACGTGCTGTTCGCTCTCGCTCTAATAACTGTTCTCGCTCTTGTTCAGCTTGCTTGCGATCGGAGATATCTACCAACATCCCCGTCATCCGCTTCGGCTGGCCTTCAGCGTCATAGTCAAACTTGGCTCTAGCTTCAACCCAACGAATCAAGCCATCGGGCCTCACGGTGCGGTACTCATGCCAATACTCAACTCGCTCTTGCATGGCTCGTTGCAAAGCGATCTCCGTAGCAGCCAAATCTTCCGGATGCACACTCTTCAACCAAATGTCATAGCTCGCCTGACACTCATCGGGATGCAAACCCAGCATCAGAAAGTGACCTTCCGACCAAGTGACCGCATTCGTGGGAATTACCCAATCCCACATTCCCATACAACCCACTTTCAGAGCCAGTTGTAACCGTTCCTCACTTTCCCGCAGCGCCTGTTCTGCGCGTGCCCGCTCCACCGCGAGCCAAGTTTGTTCCGCCACCTGTTCCATCAAAGCTACTTCATCACTCGTCCAGACGCGCGGATTTTTGTGATGCAAAACAAATAGAGCCACAAAGCGCTCGGCTTTGACCAAAGGTACACAGAGAACAGCCCTCGTTTCAATAGCTTGGAAAGCTTCTACCCCAGCGATCGCAGTGCGCGAATCTTGTTGTACATCATCAATCACCAGGGTTTTGCCTTGTTTTAACTCTGCAATAATCTCAGGCCCAAAACTCTCTAACTGATGATGCCCTACAGCACTGATCACATCCTGACAGTAGTCTTGCTCAACAATCACATAGTTCTGCATTGAGTCGATTTCGCCATAGGTGGTACGGCTCACCTGTAGATACTGCCCTACCGCGCAACTCGCTTCCCACATAATCGCTTTCGGGTCGTGGAGCGATCGGATCACATCATTGAGGCGAATTAAGAAGCTTTGGCGTTCCTCTTCCCGGCGGAGATCTTGCACCAATGCTTCTACCTGTCGTCGGGCCAACACTTGAGCCGTGACCTCTGTCGCGTGCAACAACACTCCCTGGATCACCCCTGCTGCATCTTGCAGAGCCAGGAAGACACAGTTAAAAAAACCAGTTTCTACCTGACCATCTCCATCACGGTCCCAGTCAAAAGCAAATTCATTTTGGATAAAGGGTTTGCCCGTTTGGTAGATCTGCGACAAGATATCAAAGTAGATCTGTTTCTTCGTTTCTGGAAACACATCTCGCGCGGATTGACCTACTATTTCTCTAGAGCGACCAATCACTTCTAAGTAAGTTGGATTGGCAAATTCAAACACAAAATCAGGTCCAGTGACGATCGCGATCATTGCAGGCAACTGCATGAGAATCTCATGTAAGCGGTGACGCTCTGTTTCTGCTTCCAAGCGAGCAACTTGCTCTCGTTCCAATAAACGGCGACGCTCTGCTTCGACCTGCTGGCGTTCCGCTTCTGCCCGCTTCCGCCCACTAATATCCTCAATGATACCAACCGCATACTTCGGGTTTCCCTCGGCATTCCATACGACCGAGGAAGCCAAGTTCACCCAAATCACA
>DATNPE010000393.1:0-4107 GCA_036703355.1 Allocoleopsis sp.
CTTGTGCCCACTGCAAATCGTGCCAGTAAGCAGCAAACTCAGGTGTGCCAGCGACAAAGTAAGCCAAGTCAGGATCAGGCAAGCGATTGTCTGCCAGTTTAGCCAGTTCTTTGGCGGTGTTGATGTGGTTTTGGGCCAGCATGTTGCCAATGTTGCGAGAGCCAGAGTGCAGCATGAGCCATACCTGTTCCTCCGCATCCACGCAGACTTCCAAAAAGTGATTGCCGCCACCGAGGGAACCCATTTGTTTCATTGCCTTGCTTTCTAGGCGTTGTACCCCATCATGCAAGTCTTTGAAGTCACGCCAGCCTTGCCAGTTGAGCACGGTTTTGTCAGCTTCTTTGTTTTCGTTAAAGCCTACGGGAATCGCCGCTTCGATATCTAAGCGAATTTGCTTGAGTTTGCCTTCTAGCTGACTGGCGGGGAATGGAGTTTTGATGGCACACATACCACAGCCGACATCTACGCCCACCGCCGCTGGCACGATCGCATCTTTGGTGGCAACTACAGACCCCACTAAAGCTCCCTTGCCTAAATGCACATCAGGCATGAGGGAAACATGCTTAAACACAAACGGCAAGGAAGCGACGTTCTTGGCCATTTTGGTTTCATCGGCTCCCAGGGAATGGTTAGCCCAAGACAAAACAGGCTTAGGGGTGGAAATCTCTAATTTTTCGTAAGGCATAAACGTTTGCCTCCTCAACTAAACAGGGCTAACTCCTGAAGCAGGCTGGAGTATCTGTATTACTTATACTACATTGTAATACAGGTGTCAAATTTAACAGACTGGCTGATTAATTGCTGGCGATCGCTGGGGGAGCAACTAAGCCGTAAATCTGGATGGGGTGCGGTTGTCCTTTGACTGATTGAGGTGGCAATGGCTGAGTGAGAAAAGTCATGGGTAAGGCTTGGCGAGTCGCAGCTGTCAGGAGCAAAGGCACTTCTACGACTTTGGTTAAGGACTCAATCCGGGAAGCAATGTTAACGGTGTCACCAATGGCGGTGTACTCCAAGCGTTGTGGTGAGCCGATACTACCCACGATCGCGGGGCCTGTATGAATCCCAATGCCAATGTTCAGCGGTGGTTGATTTTGGGCTTGGAGATGCTGATTAATTCGCTCTAGCCGCCACAACATATCCTGTCCAGCGGTGACAGCACGAGCGGCATGATGGCTGGGGTCTGCCCCAACGCCAAACAAAGCCATGAAGCCATCGCCGAGAAACTTGTTGACAATGCCCCCATGTTCCTGTTCAACAATCTCCACCATTTCGGTGAGAAATAAATTCAGCATGGTGACGATTTGCTGAGGGGTGGACAGAGTACAACGAGCCGTAAAGTTGCGAATGTCAGCAAACAGAACGGTAATTTCTTGTTCTACGCCTAACAAGCTGGGGTCGCGACGCAGAATTTGTTGAGCCACTTGTTCACCAACATGCCGCCCAAAGGTTTCTTGGAGAAGTTGTTTGTCTTGCAACTCCTGCACCATTTGATTGAACTCAGCAATCAAGGGGCCAAATTCATCAGCTCTCAAGAGCGTGATGCGGGTGTTGAGGTTGCCTGCGGCGATCGCTTGAGCGGCGGTTTCTAAAGCTTCTACAGGTTCCACCACTAGCTGCCCCACCATCCAGGCAGTTGTCAAGCCAAACACAATGCCTAAGCCACCCACCGAGAGGGAAAACCAAGGTAAAGGAGCGCCCAGAGGTTGAGAAGCTAAAATTAGCAGCAACAGGGAAGCAATGGGACAAATGCTCGCAGAAATCGCCCACATGAGCCCTCGACCTCGTAAAGTGAGTGGGAAGGCTCCAGGGGTGGTGGCAGGCTGCGTTTCCTGAAATAGAACTGGATAGAGCAGCCATTGGCTGGTTAGCTCAATCGTAAAAAAACTGTGGGTCAGTGCAATGAAGGCTGCGACCAAAAGTGAGGTAGGTAAGTGCAGAAATAACCGTGAATCTAGGTCTCCCGGCGCAAGTTGCAAAGCTGTCAGAAAGACAGGAATGCACAGGAACCAGCTCACCCCAGCGACCAAAATGCCCCACCAAGGCAAATTGATAGCTAATCGCCTCGCTTTTGTCAGTTGTTCTAGAGAAATGGGTTGGCGTTGTAGTAGCCGCTGGCAGGGGCGATGCAGCGATCGCAGAATTTGCACCCACAGGTAAACTGCAACAGGATAAACGACGACGTTATAAACCAAGACTGTATTGATAAAAACCGCATGTTGCGCGGATGTCAGCAGGGGACGAATATGGCTGAGGTTGTACCAGATATTAAAAGCACTGCCGATTAATTGCGCCAGCAGGGGAGTGCAACCCACAATCCAGAAGCGATGCCGATAGATCCATGCGGTTTCGTTCTGGTTGGTTTCGTTTAGGGTTGCTGATTCCTGCTGTAGTTGCATGCCATTCTCCTCGGTCTCAGGGAACCCGTTGTAGCGATTTTGAGGCACTAAGCTTGACTACGACAGCCTCTCGACTGTGATCGGTTCACCCTGATTTTATGGCAATGTCTCACCTGCCCATTGAATACAAGTTACGCAGTAACTTTACGCAAGCAAGGATTCAACGAAATCTACGAGTTAACGCCGCCGCGCTTTACTGACCATCTTGCGAGATAAGCGTAAATTCAACTCTTCTTTCTCGGCCCAATCTTGGAAGATGCGGTAAAAGGTATGGCGGTCTTCGGCTTGGAGCACAGCCGTTTGGTCAGCAGTCTCGATGACATAAGGGTAGCCGTTGCCAATGACGACTTCGCCCCGCACCCAATCTAAAACGCGATCGACAATGCCTGCTTCATGCATCCAAACGGGCATTTCTAAGCGAGCAGGATAGCCATCATGGGTAGTTTTGAGATAGGTGAAAGCGATCTTGTTGGCATGGTCTTGGTATTGGCCCAAAATTCCCGATCGCTGACAGAGGAACAGAGGAGTGCGATCGCCCCAACTCATGAACTTGCTGAGCAACTGAGCATCATGAATTGCATTCACTTCTGGTAACTTAAAGCCTTGCTGCAACATTACCGTCAAGTCGCGAGCGTAGGAAGTATCGATGTAGGCGACCAGTGGCACGCGGTAATCTTCGCTGGTTTGCAGCAGTTCCAGGAGGCAATCGACATAGAAGGCTCGCGTATCTGGATCGAAAGCTTCAGCAAAGGTGGCAATTAGAGACCCGTCAAAAAAGACCAGGCAATCATTGCAGTTTTTGTGTTCCTGCATGTACTGGATTAGCCGCTGCGTCTCCATTTCAAACCGTCGCATATTGACTCGGCGATCGACAGGCTCTCCACTATGACTCACCTTCAGGTCAGTCGGAGTCATCACATCTAGAGCGACATCTTTCTCGTAGGTGCCGCTGGGCAGATGCAAGTTCTCAAACCAACCAATCTGAACCAGAGCCACTGGAATCGAAAAATCCTTGGTAGGGAAAATTTGAGAACCATCTACCGCAAAGGTAGCAATGCCAATCAGGCGATCGCGCACCCAACTCAAACTTTGCTCGCGGTTCTGCCAGACCAAATTGGAGGTAATCACCCAATTCGGACTGGTGCCCAACGCCTCCAGCGGACTGGCTCCAGAATTGCGAATCTTGGCTAACAGTCGCTCTAGTTCTGTAGCTGTCTTCTGAGATGCCTCCACTAAGGCAGCACGATACTTTTGTAAGGCGTTCAGGGCGGTTTGGTCGAAGGTTTTGAAGTCAGCTTGCTTGGCTTGTAGGAGTGCAAGCACTTGGGCAGATTTGAGAGCCATGATGATCAGTCAGGAGTATCTAGAGACAGTCCACAAAATGAATTAGGCGTTGAGCCACTCAGTGCTGATGTCACTCAGAGCGCGAACGGATCGTGGTTTGTGGTCAGGCATGAGCATGGCAGGTGAAGTGGAGTAACTACGAATCGGGACTGACTTGTCGGTACGGTTTAACCAAATGCCTTGCAGCCCCACTGCTTGCGCTGCTTCATAGTCTTCTTCATAACTGTCGCCAATATGCCAAGCCGCGATCGCCTGACAGTTATGCTTCTTTAAGGCTGCTGCAAAAATAATGGGGCTAGGTTTAGCAGCGCCTATCTCCGTGGAGATAGTGATAGAGGTAAAAAATTTTGCTAGATCGAGCGCGTCT
>DATNPE010000394.1:0-10776 GCA_036703355.1 Allocoleopsis sp.
GTTCACGGGATTGTTGATCTCATGGGCCACACCCGCTACCAACTGGCCTAGACTCGACATTTTTTCAGTCTGAATCAATTGAGATTGAGTCTGCTTCAAGTGTTGTAGGGCTTCCGTCAACTGTTTTGCTTGGGTCTGAGCAGCAAAGGCAGCCGCTCTGGTTTGGGCATACAGCTCGGCTTGGTCGATCGCGATCGCCAACTGATCGGTCACTGCTCGCAACAACTCCACTTCTGCCTGATTCCACTGCCGAGGGCCACTAGCATGGCTACAAACAATTGCCCCAAATTGACCGGAGCGAGTTTCTAAGGGTAGAAGCAACTGTGCAGTGATACCCAAATGCGTTAACAGGGCTTGCGTCTCAACATCCATATCCTGGTCATGACTCGCATCATCAATTTGAATCACGCCTGCACCCAGCACTTGCTTGGCGACCAAATGGGTGTATTGGGCAGGAAAATCTCCTAACAAACTCGGTAGCGCTGCATGACGAGCTTCATGGGTCACTGCCAAAGTAGGCTGCTCTGGATGCGGCCAACACCAGACAAAATGACACCGATCAATTTTCAACAAGCTCCGGATTTCAGTGACCGCTGTTTCTAAGATGGTATCCAAATCCAAGGAGTTGCGAATTTGATTGGCTAGGCGCAGCATCAAGGCTTCCCGTTGGCTCAGCAGTTCTTCTCGGGCCCAAGCTCGGTCAATGGCGACGGCAATGCTATTGGCAACCCAGCCTAAAAAGTTCTGTACCGTTTCTGTTACAGATTGACGGCTAAAGAGTGCCATCACGCCTACGAGACGATCTTCCACAATCAGCGGGTAGCCTGCAAAGGTCACCATTTCTTCCCGTTGCAGCCACTCAGTCGCACCAATACAAAAGTCATTGGTAACGTCGTTACTGAGATACGGCGCACGATTTTGAGCAATAAAGCCAATGATCGAGATGCCTAAGGAAATCAAACTAGGAAAATCTTCTGTGTGGCTGTGCTGACCCGCGATCGCCTGCAACTCTAGCAAATTCGTGTCTGGGTTAAACGTCCAAATCCGCACAAAAGCCGCTTCGAGTTGCTGAGCCACAGCTTCCACAAAGCGCTCCAGCACCTCTGGTAAGTTACCCCCTTGAGCTAAGGCAATGCCAATCTCAGCACTGAGGGTGGATAAGCGCGATCGCTCCATTAAAGCGACTTCCGCTTGTTTTCTGGCCGTCACATCTCGGAAATAAACGGACAAGCCATCTTGGTACGGATAAGCTTGCACTTCAAACCAGGTTTCCAGAGGGGCATAGAACTCCTCAAAATGCACCGTCACCTGCTCAGTCACGGCTCTGTGATACTCGCGGTGAAATGTAGAACCCACGGTTTCTGGCAACTGGTCCCAAATTCGTTGACCAATCAACTCGGAGCGGTCTCTAAATAGAATCTGCTCAGCTTGGGAGTTGACGTAGGTAAATCGCCAATTGCGATCGAGGGCAAAAAACGCATCGGTCACGCTCTCCAAGATGTTGATGATGCGCTTGTTGGACTTTTGCAGCTCTTCTTCCGCCCATTTGCGATCGCTAATGTCGATCAAGATGCCATTCCACAGCAAATCTCCGTTCGCTTGCACCGAAGGGTAGGAAGCCCCCTGCACCCACTTCAACTTGCCTGACTGCAGCAGAAACCTTCCTTGCCATGCCCAAGACTCTAATGTCTGAGCCGAAAGCGCGATCGAGCGATCTAAACCTAGGCGATCGTCTGGGTGAATCAAGCTAAAAATAGCGCTAGCGTCATGCACGATCGCGTCCGGTGCTAACTCCAATAACTCCTGAGAGCCAGGGCTGATGAAGGGAAAAGCCATAGAGCCATCAGAGCGCAGCAAAAACTGGTAAACCATTCCAGGAATCGTGTTGGCCATCTGCTGGAAGTTGGCTTCACTCGCTTTGAGAGCCGTTTGGGCCTGCACCCACTCTGTGACATCGTTGAGAGTGCCAGAAACTCCCATGACTGTCCCATCTTGTGCCTCCATCCGTTGGGCATAAATTTCCATCCAACGGATGGCACCTGTTTGGGTCAAAAAACGCAGTTGATGCCGAAAAGACGCTATCTCTCCTTGCAGCACTGCTTGTAGTTGCCTTCGGTTTAATCCTTGATCCTCAGGATGCAGGTAGTCGGCAATCTCTGTACCAATCGATTCTCCCAAGGAGAAGCCAGTGATTTCTGTCCAAGCGGGATTGAGGAATGTCCAGTACCCATCTACGCTTAACTGAAAAATAACTTCTTTAATACTCTCGACCACAGAACGATATTGTCTTTCGCTCTCTTGTAGCGCAGCTTCCGCTCGTTTGCGGTCTGTAATATCTTCTGAAATTCCTAATAGATACTGCGGTTGTCCGGTTGGGTCAAGTAAGGGAATCTTTTTGGTCTGAACAATTCTGGAACCTCTATGCTTAGTTCGAATTCTCTCTTCGGCAATATTGACCAAATGTCCAACCTGCAAAACTTCTTGATCCGTCGCTCTAAAGCAGTCTGCTTCTTCTAAAGAAAAGAAGTCATAGTCATCCCTACCCACGACTTCAGTTCTCGAAAGACCTGTGAGATCCTCTCCCGATTTATTGAACTTGATAAACTTCAGTTCTCTGGCATCTTTGACAAAAATCATGTGCGGAATGTTTTCGACAATCGAGTCTAAAAACATTTGCGTTTGATACATGGCGGCTTCAGCTGCTTTACGCTCTGTGATATCGTGAGCCACCGCATAAATCAACTGCTCTTCCATCAAAGGTGTCGCTTTCCAGGAGAGCCATCTATAGGAGCCATCTTTACAACGATAGCGATTCTCGAAGCCTAGGGTTTCGTAGCCCGATTGTAATTTTCGCCATTCTGCTGCTGTCGCCGCTAAGTCTTCGGGATGAACCCATTGACTCATGGGATGAGCCAATAGCTCTTGATTAGTAAAGCCTAAGTTCTTCTCCCAGGCTGGACTGAGGTATCGAAATTGTTGATCGAAGCCAGTAATTGATAGTAGATCGAGAGAGAGCGTAAAGAAGCGATCGCGCTCTTCCTCAGCTTTGCGGCGTTCTGTAATATCGATGCCAGTGCAGATAATATGCTTAATGGATTCATCACTATTCAACAAAACCGTATGCGACCAAGCGATGGTGCGGCGCTGACCCAACTTGGTGACACAGTGGCTTTCGTACTGATTCGGGGCAGAGCCTAAGTGCAATTTCTGCACAATGGCTGCGACCTGCTCAGCCTCACTGGGACAAACAAATAAGTCCCAAAAATATCCTCCCTTCACTTCCTCAAAGGAGTACTGAGTGGTCGTTGCACAAACCTCATTGATTCGCACCACTTGACCTTGAGGATTTAAAACCGCAACCAATGCATTGGCTGTCTCCAGAACGGTAGAAACAAAGTTTCGCACTAACTCATCAGTTGAATCCAGAACTGTTGCCAAAAGATTACGCTCTTCTTCCAAAGCTAGCTCTGCTTGCTGGCGATCGCTGACCGCCTGAGTCAAAGCTTGAAGGTTGAGGCGTAATTCCAGCTGAGTCACAACTTGGCGGCTCAAGGCTAACAGCGCTTCTTGCTGCTCCTGGCTTAAGGTTCGCGGCACATAGTCGATAACGCAAAGAGTTCCTAGAGAAAATCCTGCATTCGTAATTAAAGGTGCCCCAGCATAAAACCGAATATTAGGAGCATTTATCACCAAAGGATTGCTAGCAAACCGTTCATCCAGTAAGGCATCCTCAACCAAGAATAACTCTGGTTGCAAGATTGCATGAGCACAAAATGCAACGTCCCGTGAGGTTTCACAAGCTGTTAAGCCAACTTTAGACTTAAACCATTGTCGGTCTTCATCTACCAAGCTCACCAAAGCAATCGGGGTTTGGCAAATATGAGCTGCCAAACGGGTGAGGTCATCAAAACTAGTTTCAGCCTGAGTATCTAGAATGTGCAATTGGTGCAAGGCAGCTAGTCTAGCTAATTCGTTGCTTGGGGTGGGTGCTGGCATAAACTGTGATTACCTATTAGCTGGGTTCTGTGATAGCTGAGGTACTGGCTTACAGTGCGACCCTACGGTTGTCACAAAACATCTATACTCAAATCCCTTGGCTAGCTAACTGCAATGACTTAGCTAGAACTACTAGGGTGTATTTCAGGAAACGGTTGTAGCGTCAGGGTTCATGGGCGATCGCGGCTCCTGGAGGACTAACTTAGAACATTGGCAATCACTGAAGCGATGTTCAGACAGTTAATCGCTTTAGCTGTGCTGACATCTACAACACAGCTTCTATGTTCTGGTTTATCGTGCCCAAGAAACCGCGAATAAGAACCAAAAGGTTTAAGGTTCTACACTTATGTTTATGGGTAAGGTGCGATCGCCATTAGCACTGATAACTTTGAGGCGATCGCACATTTTGTATTGCTCTCACTTCAAAATCCTAATTAGACAACCGATACTCTGAGCAACCCACAAGAATTTGTCAGTGAATACTTCAGTAATTCAACTTAGTAGTGCATAGCTTTCTAGACTCTTAGCTATCAAAATCTAGTGTTTACACTACAGCAGCTCTAAACAATTCCATTTAACTCGCTCAAGGTAAATTCGCCTTATATAGCAATCCCAAATGGATTGTAAAAAGGGGTAAAACCCTTGCACCCCATTAAAGAATCAAAAAGGATTGCTATAGCAATAATTTATTCTTAATATAGTTTTTCCTATTTTCTCTAATTAAATATAGCCAGCTAGGGCTAAAAGTAAGGGTACGAAGTATTTTCTTGAATATTAAGATATTTTAATCAAAAGATATTTGGCTTTTTGAATTGGGAACTTATAGCTTTAGTTGAAGTGAAGCTCAAGACAAGATAGAAACGGTGGCTTAGCTTATTTTGCAGCCTTGCAATCAAGCAAAATCTTGAAACCAAAACTTAAGCTTTTCTAAAGTTTCTATCTTGTTTTTTCTATTAGGCTTTAGATTGAGTCATCAATTTCTGAATTTAAATAATTTAATCTAATTCAATTTGAATTTTAATCCATCAGCTCTCGCCAAAAATTCAATTGCCATGTCTCCTCAAAGCTTATGCAATCCTCAGTAAGCTCTGTACCTACCGTTTTAGTAGTAGATGACAGTGCTGTCATGCGAGACCTGATTCAAGCGGCTCTATCACCTCAGTATCGAGTCTTATTAGTTAGTAATGCTATTGATGCGTTGGCAACTATTTATCATGAGCCTATTTCTATTTTATTGCTAGATGTCTCTATGCCAGAAATTGATGGTTTAGAGCTATGTCGAACGGTGCGTAATCTACCCCAATTTCATCAGCTACCGATCATCATGGTGACATCAAAAGATAGCTTTTTTGATAAAGTGCAAGGAAGGTTAGCAGGTGCGACAGAATATCTCACGAAGCCTTTTGATGCGAACCAGTTACTTCAGACCGTAGAGAAATTTACGGATATCACTTTTATCAATCAAGACCTTTAATCGTGAACTTGAGAAGAGAGCTAGCGTTACCTGACCTCTATAACTTCTAAACCTCTATAACTTCTAAATTTGAATTATCCATCAATCCTTATCAACAAACAAGATCATTCAATTCCTGCAATAAATAGGTGGAGACATGAAAAAAGTGTTAGTGGTCGATGATCTCCAGAGCGAGCTAGAGAGAATTTCTAGTCTTTTAAAAGGTGCAGGAATTGATGTTGTGAAAGCTCAAGATGGTGAAGAAGCGATTCAGAAAATTCAGCACGAAATTCCTGATCTTGTCATTCTAGATGTGATTATGCCTAGAGCCAATGGTTTTGAGGTGATTCGTGAGTTACGAGAGGATGACAAAACCAAGCATCTTCCTATCATCATTTGCACTCAAAAAAATACTGATATTGACAAGATTTGGGGTATGGAAATTGGGGCAGATGCCTATGTCACCAAACCCTTTGACTCACAGCAACTCCTTAGTATTGTCCAGCGTTTTTTGTAAACATCTACCCCTAACAGCAACTTTTGGAATCTAGACAAATAGGCTCTTGACTCAGTCCCATTTAGAGTAGCGGTTTGCTATGACTGTTATTTCCGCACCTCCTTCCAGCATCCCAACAGCAGTTCAGCAGTTTCTTTTGTTTCGGCAAAAGTCAAGTTACTTTGCGATCGAGTTAACTAGAGTTTGTGAGGTCTTGGCCCTCAAAGAACAATCCATCGCTTCAGTTCCAAACACCCCTGCTTTTATCTTGGGTTTAACGAATCTTCGAGGAGAGATTCTCGTGGTGGCAGACTTTGGGCGTTTTATTAATGCGGGAGCCATTGAAGTGCGACACCCCCAAAGCCGCATTTTAGTACTAGAAATTCCTGATCCACAAAACTTGCAATTATTACCGCTGCATATTGGTATCGCGGTTTCCCAGGTGCAGGGGGTCATTTCGCTTCATCCTGAGCAAATTGTTTCGGCTATAGATGTGAGTCAGGAATTAGCTCCTGTACTGAAAGGGTTATATGACTACGAGGGGCGCTTCCTCATGATTTTGGATGCAGAAGCGATCGCTCAATCTCAACATTGGTAATCATCAGTTCGCCATCTGCTTGTTGTTCACTTTCTTAGAAGGCTGCCCTCATGTCTGTTCATCCAAGTTTAGAAGCTGGAGTTCGCGCACTTCAGTCTGGTCAATATCAAGAAGCGATCGCGTTGCTAGAACATGCTCAAAAGGAGAATCCCCAAGATCCGAATCTCAATTACTGGCTAGCGCGAGCCTACCAACGAGCCATTTATACCGCTGAGAATATTAAAACGCATAGTGCCCCTTCATCCCCACCTCAGTCAGCTTTCGAGCCTGTGCCTGATGCTGAGATAACCAGTACTGCGGCAATCCCAAGCGCTCAACTTCATCAATTTAAGGATCAACTCAGGGTGGTCAAAGAACGCTCGCTAGAAATGCCTGCGTTAGGTGTCACTCCTGTGGAGCAAGCGGCAACTACTTGGCAGCCAGCAACTTTAAGCCAGGTGCAGAATCCGCTTCAAAATCCGCCTCAATTTAGTCGCAAAGTCATTATTACCACCCTCAGCCTCAGCATTGTGCCAACTTTGCTCATGGGAGGACTGGCGATCGCAGCTAGCACCTACTTGAGAATGCAACCTGAGGCGTTACCCATAACGCTTGCAGCAGGCACGGGGTTGATGGCAATCGTGACGGGCGCGATCGCCATTGCCCTCACCCGACGCACGATTCATCCTTTGGCAGAACAGATTCAAGGATTGTTGCAGCACACTCAGCGTCAGCAACAAGAACAGAATCAATGGCAGCAGCAAACACAGGCGATCGCTCAGACTGTAAAAGATTTAGGTACAGGCAAACTCGATGCTCGCATCTCTCGTCTAGAATCTAGTTTTCTGCAAGAGCTAGGTACCCAAGTCAACTTCACGGGCGCGCAGCTAGAAACTTTAATTACAGAATTACGCAATCAACAAAAAGCTCTAGATGCATCCGCGATCGTCTCAGTCACCGATCGCAAAGGATTAATTACTTACACCAACCACAAGTTCTCCGAAATCTCCGGTTACAGCCGCGAAGAACTTCTCGGCCAAAATCACCGCATTGTCAACTCTGGCACACATTCCAAAGAATTCTTTGCAGCACTTTGGGCCACTATTGCCAATGGCAAAGTATGGCGCGGTGAAATTAAAAACAAGCGTAAGGATGGCTCCTTTTATTGGGTCGATTCCACGCTGATGCCGCTGTTTGATAGCCGAGGCATGATTTCTGGTTACATTGGGGTACGCTTTGATGTCACAGAACGCAAGCAAGCCGAAGAACGCCTACAAACCCTAGCCTTGGCGCAAGTCAGCTTAGTTCAGGAAATTAAGAATCGGCAAAGCGTCCTCGATGAAGCGGCGATCGTCAGTGAAACCGATCGCAAAGGCAACATCACCTTTATCAATGACAAATTTTGTGAGATCTCTGGCTACAGTCGTGAGGAGCTACTAGGCCAGAACCACCGAATTGTTAATTCGAGTCATCACCCCAAAAGCTTTTTCACAGAGATGTGGAGCACAATTGCTGGGGGCCGAGTCTGGAAAGGTGAGATCAAAAACCAACGCAAAGACGGGGCGTTCTACTGGGTTGATTCCACCATTGCACCCATCTTTGACACCGATGGCAAAATTGTGAAATACATTGGTATTCGCTTTGATGTCACCGAGCGTAAGCAAGCCGAAGAACGCCTAGAGAAACAGGCTGAAGAACGTAAATCCGAAGCCGATGCGATCACTCAACAAGTGGTCAAACTACTGAACGAGATCAAAGGAGCCGCTAAAGGAGATTTGACCGTCAAGGCTCAAGTGACCAATGACTCTTTAGGCGCACTAGCCGATTCTTTTAACTACCTAGTCAGCTCCCTGCGAAAGGTGGTCCTCAATATTCAATCTGCGGCCATTCAAGTCAACCAGTGTACAACAGACTCCATTAGCAACACCAATGAGCTATCTCAGCAAGCCCGCACTCAAGCCTCTCAGATTGAAAGTACTCTGCGGCAAATCGAGCGGATGCTGAACTCGATTCAGGATGTGGCGGAAGCGGCGAATCGAGCGGAGTATGTCGCCAAACAAGCCGCACAAACCGCAGAAATTGGCGGTGAGGCAGTCGATCGCACCGTTGATGGCATTAACGACCTGCGCCAAACCATTTCTGAAACCTCCAAAATGATGAAGCGCTTAGGAGAAGGGTCACAGCAAATTGGCAAGATTGTCACCTCTATCTCCCAGATCGCTTCTCAAACCAATCTTTTGGCCCTCAACGCCACGATTGAGGCGGCCCGCGCTGGAGAGCAAGGCAAAGGGTTTGCCGTCGTAGCAGAAGAAGTTCGCAAGCTCGCAGAACGCTCTGCCTCTGCCACGGAAGAGATTTCTGACATTGTCAGCACCATTCAAGATGAGATCAGCCGAGTCATGGCAGCGATGGAAGCTGGCACCCAGCAGGTCGTTGGCGGCACTCAACTGGCTTCTGAAGCCAAAACCAATCTCAACGCCATTATTGAAGTCAGCCGAGAGATTAACGGTCTAGTGCAAAACATCACTAAGGCAGCGCAGCGCCAGATTACCTCCGCTGAAGATATTTCTGGCAGCATCCAGGAAGTGAATGAGATATCTAACAGCACCGCCCAAAAAGCAGAGAACGTCACCGTGGCGCTAGACGGGTTAGCTGTTGTTGTCAATAAACTGCAAAGCTCGGTCGCCAATTTCCGTTCCCAATAGTGGCGCAGGTCATTTTTTTCCGCATTCTAGTGTGAAAGCGATAGAGAGCAGGCGATGGATGCCAAGGATTTAGACAGATTAATCGGTGTTTTCATAGCCGAAGCCCAAGAGTTTCTGCAAATTTTAGAAACGAATTTATTAGCCATTGAGAGTAGTTCTCAAACTGATCGCCGTTTGCAAGCGGTTAAGGAGTTGTTTCGCGCCGCCCATTCAATCAAGGGCTCGGCTTTGATGTTTGGGTTTGAGAGCTTGGGTGCCGCAGCCCATGACCTAGAAGATTGTTTTGCGATTCTGCGCGATCGCGTGGATCTGGCTCAGCTCGACTCTGCCACTATCACCGCTTTATTACAGGGAGTCGATTGCCTCAAAACCATCACCCACAGCACCTCTCACGGCAAGAATGGTTTCTTGGCCGAATTGCAGGCGATCGCCCAAATTAAAGCGCAATTAGAAGCTCGCTATCAACGCGAAGCCGCTCCAGCTATTGCCGCGATCAATGCCCCTACCAACTACGAAGTGGTGAAGGCAATTTTTGAGCACGAATTGCCGACGGTGCTGAATCGGTTAGAAGCTGAGTTATCTCAAGCAAGACCGGAAACGGTGGCGACCACTGTTACAGTGCTCTCCCAGGTTTATTATCAACTTTCTGGGCTCGCAGGTATGCTGCAACTGCCTGAGTTTGGCCTTGTAGCTGACCCTTTGGAAGCCTTACTCAGTTCCCCAGACCTCACATTTGCACAACTTCAACAGCAAGGCTGGGCGATCGCACAAAATTTACAAACTGCTCGGCAGCAAGTCCTTAAAGGAGAAGCAATTACAGTGGTCGATCCAGCGTTACTCGCGATCGCCCCTGATGCCAATCCGTCACAGATGGTTCAGCCACTCGATTCCCAGCCACCCGCCCAAATACCTAACTCACTCAGCTTGCCCACCGTAAGTGATGCTCAGGAGTTTCAGCAGCCAACTGCTCTGGAGCTAGATGCAGGAGCTATCCCTGCGAAAGGCGCAACTGAATCAGTGGCTCCAACCCTAAACCCCAGTGCAGAAACAGCCTCCTTAAACAACTGGCAGCGCCCGACCATTCGGATTGAAGTCGATCGCTTAACGGAGCTAGTCAACCTTGTGGGAGAGTTGGTGATCAACCGCACGAATCTAGAAGTGCAAGGAGCCCAGTTACGTTCAGAGATTAAGCGAATTCGTCGAGGCATGTCTGAGCTGCATCAGTTTGGCGGTCAGCTCCGAGAAGAATACGATCGCTTAAGTGTGAGAGACCAGAAGCCTGCGATCGCCAATTCCCATTTTCCTAACAGCGCTCCGCCCTCAGAGCAGCCATCGCCTCCCAGTGCTCAGCTAGCCAAGTTCGACGCCCTAGAGCTAGACCAGTACACAGATTTCCATACGAGTGCTCAGTCGGTAATTGAGACCACTCACACAGTTTTTCAAACTGCTGACAGAATTGATGATCTAGTCGTCACCTTTGAGCAGAGTACGGACCAGTTGCGACGTATTACTGACCAACTGCGATCGCGGGTGATGCAGTTACGAGTAG
>DATNPE010000395.1:0-11114 GCA_036703355.1 Allocoleopsis sp.
GACAAAATCAGTGGGGAGGGTTGCATCGCCTCTGCCACAGTCAACTGTTTTAAGGCTTCCTGCCCTTGATCGGGTTCGACATTAACGCCCATCTGCTGCAAATTCAAACCTTTGGTTGAAATCGGCTTCAACGACTCAACTACCCAAACACTGAGACCCACAGCCGCCATCAGAGGTAAAACAATCCGATAGTCGCGGGTCAGCTCAAAGAGGAGCAAGATAGCGGTTAGCGGGGCACGGACACTACCAGCCAGAACCGCAGCCATGCCAACCATCGCATAGGCAGGAGGAGCCGCCATTATTGTGGTCGGTAAAAGGACCGCGAGGGTTTTGCCGTAAGTTGCACCTAGGACTGCCCCCAAAAACATGGCTGGGGCAAACACCCCCCCGACGAGCCCGCTCCCCAAACTCAAGGCTGTCAGGAGCAGTTTGAAAACCAATAGTAATAGTAGTAAAGGCAAGGAGAACTCGACATCTCGCAGTAAGGCTTCGATCGTTTCATAGCCAATGCCTAACGTTTGCGGCAGAGCGAGAGCCACTAAACCTACACAAGCGCCTCCCAGGATCGGTTGCACCGGGCGAGGAATGCGGCTCATGCCAGTCAATCCTGGTAATTGACCTCGAAAAAAGGCTTGAGCGAGCTTAATGGTTTGGGTATAAGTAACGGACACCAAGCTGGCACATAATCCTAAGCCGAGATAAAGCGGTAACTCCAGAGGACTGCGGACCTCGTAAACAGGTAAGGCAAAGGCAGGTTGCGCGCCCAAGCCAATTTGGGCAATTAAAGCAGAGACGACTGCGGCCAGCAGGACAACGCTCACGGCTGAAGTGGCAAAGGTGGTTCCTAATACCACTTCTAAGGCAAAGAATACGCCTGCGATCGGAGCATTAAAGCCTGCTGCCAGCCCCGCTGCTGCTCCCGCACCCAGTAATAAACGTTGTCGCTCTTGAGACACTTGCAAAATCTGACCGAGCAAAATGCCAAAGTTAGCGCCAATTTCGACACTGGGGCCTTCAGGTCCTAGAGAAGCTCCAGTTCCCAAGGACACTGATGCCGCGACCATCTTGGTGACAGGTCTGATGGGAGACGTTTCTTGCTTGCCGTGGGTTGCCGCAATCAGAGAGGAAATACCGGGGCCAAAGTCTCGCCACCGCCACCGCATAAAGCCAACGATCACACCGCCCAAGATGGGGACACAAGCCAGTGTCCAGGCTCCCCACGGGGCGATCGCTCCCATCAAATCCTCTAGCATCAAGCTATGGATTAACTCAATTAAATAGTGAAAGGTCACGACTCCCATTCCGGTGCCTCCACCAATGAGAATCGCCAAAATTAACACGACGGTTTCTGGCGTGGGTTGTAACCGATTGAAAATATGGGCAAAATGAGAGGCAGAAGGGACTGGCGTGGACTGCTCAGCCAATCCATCAGGGGCGGGAATCAGAGACATCGAAAGTAATAGAAAAAATTAGATAAAGCTTAACTTTTATATCTTTCTAACTTTTTATTGTGATTGATCTCGAAGGCAGACGACAAGCACCAATCTCTTGGCCTAGGAAGAACTGCTGAAGATCTAGGATGGATACATAGACACTATAGGCTGTTACATCTTGATTAGGTTACAGTGATATCGCATTGCTAAGCGCTGGTGAGAATTTACGGGTAATTCCGTAAACTGGATGATTCTGTTAGCTCGATTTTAAGGAAGACTACCTAAAGGTATCTTCGATAAAAAGTTCCTGCCTTAGTAGGCAAGCGTACTGAGTAGTTCTTGGGCAAGTGGAAAGTTCTGATGAATGCTCACACTTTTGATCATGACGCTGTCATTTGTCCTCTCTGTCATCGGGCAGGTAGAATCAAGGCCCATCGACTCTTAAACGGGTTACTAACTTGTCCGCAGTGCCGAGAGCGCTTTGTGATCAGTCGCAGCGGTCATTTTGTGCGTGACCCCTTTACGCTGAAGCGGCGGACAGACAGCCGCACGCTACGCCGCCAAAGTCATCCGTTTGCTAGGATCTTGCGCGATTTTGGTTTGGCGAAATCTTCTTCTTGGGTGGCGATCGCGAGTAGCGCGGTACTTTTGGGCTTTACTTTAGTGTCGGTTATGGATTGGGATGTGCCTCAAACTTCCTGGCGAGGCGTCGTCAAGCAACTGGTGGACAAGGTAGAGCCTGACGAAACTCCCTGAGCCATTGCTGAAACTGCTTTAACTACTCCCTTCAGAGCGATAGATTTTGCAGGCCCATGCTTTGGCGGCTGGGTGGATGAATTTGCATCCTTCAAAGGTAGGCCGATTGAGGCCACTCAAGTACATTCTTAAGTACTTTAAACCTTTTAAACCTGTAAGTCTAAACGGCTGTGTTTGCTGAAGTTTTGTGTCTATCTTATGAAGCTTTTGTGTAGATTCAGGCTGTTCGGTTGAACTCTACCTGGAGGCGGATGTATCACAGCATTAGTCATGAAATTTTAATATTTGTTATCTCTTTTTTGATATTAGTTTTCATACCAAACTTAACAAGTTTTACGGGGGGATCTCCCTAGGGAATGGGTTGGTTACCCATTGTTGTTCTACCCATCCCTCATTTAAGTTTAAGAAGAGAGATACAAAGCCGACTGACATTTTCCTGCGCGGAATCAACAAATTTAAAATTGGTTAAAAATTCATGAATAAGTGCCCTTGCTGCTCTGACCAACTTCTGCGCCATGCTCGTCACAACGAAGTGTATTGGTTCTGCACTCATTGTTGGCAAGAAATGCCAGATTTGGCTTCGATCATGCTGAAAAAACAGCAGCACCGTCAACAGCTTGAGCGTTTGCTAGGCGGCTACAGCTCCCCCTTGGCAAGAGTTTGAAAGAGCATCGACTGTAAGACTGGCGGTTTTTTAAGTACACCCATTTAATTCATTTTTTAATTAACTAAAAGCGATAATTTCCAAAAAACAGCGCTCTGACTCTGAAGTCAAACAGAGCGATCGCTGTTTTTTTGCTTTAAATATCTTTAAGGCATTCAGGTGCTAAAAGAAGGACATCGTATAGTGGTATGCGCTTATGGTGCCATCTCTAGGCATCTGAAATCGGAGTGAAGTGCATATGAATCTACCTTTAGTTTTAGATATAGCGATCGGATTAATATTTATTTATTTAATTTTGAGCCTTTTAGCTTCTGAAATTCAAGAATTGCTGGCTACGCTTCTGCAATGGCGAGCGGTGCATCTCAAAAAATCAATTGAGGTACTGCTGACCGCAGGCGAAGGAGCGGCAGAGAATCAGGTAAAGGAATTTGCTGACAATTTGTACTCCAATCCTTTAATTAAAAATATCAATCAAGAGGCAAAAGGCTGGATAGAAACTTCTCTGCGAAGCATTACTTGGGGGCTTGGCTCAATTTATCGCCAGATTAGAAGGTTAATTACAGGGCATAGTAGAAGTACTTTCGGTGGCTCCAAACACAGTGGTCCTTCCTACATTAATGCCGAAACTTTTACTACAACTTTGCTAGAAACCTCTGGAATTCCAGTCTTAGTGCAAAAGCTTAGTGAATTAAACCTAGAAGAGTTTATTCAAACTAATCTGCAAGCTGCGATCGCCGAAGCTCAAGCCTCTATTCATGCGCCGTCGCCAACAACTACTGCCACTGAAGTGACCACACCCACAGCATTAGGTGATGCTGCTGCACCCACAGAATTCCAGGCAGTGGGTGAAACTGAAACAAGCCAAGTCACTGGGCCAACCCCTGAAACAAATTCTAATGCTCAAGCCTTACAAGATCAGCTCCAAGCCGAACTTAATGAGCTGACGGGACAATTTAATACAATTCTGGAAAACTTTAGGGCTAACAAATTTACCTTAGAAGCTAGCCTCAAATGGATTGCTTATCGACTCGATCGCTATATTGAGCGATGCCAAGAGATATGTGAACCTTATGATCAAGGACAAGCTGTGATCAAGAATCTCCAGCTCCTTAGACAAGAGATTTTCGACAGCAATCCGATCGACGGTGCGATCGCAATTAGACCCGTTTTGCAAAGTTTTATTCGACCTAGCTTAGTAGAAATTGTAGAAGCAATTAATGATAAAGATAGTCCAACTTATCAAAAGCTTTTAGGGGTTATTGAACAGAAAATTCATGGATTACTGCCACAGAAGCTAGCAAATGAGTTAGTCCAGGAAATTAGAACAGTTCTAGAAAAGTTTAATGTTGTCACCCAAGACACTGCACTTTACACAGACCTAGAGACATTGCAGCAAAACCTCAACACAGTTGCCAAGCCCGATGTAGAGGTAGCTAAAAATAGAGATACGACTGAGAGCCGCATTGAACTGGTAAATCAAATGCTGGCACTACGCGATGGATATATTAATAATGCTGAGAATTATCTAGCAGATGTAGATTTTTTGAGTGAGCTAAATACCTTAAAGAATATTCCTTTGAATAGCTTTAAGCACAAGCTCATCAGTGAATTGGATGCAATTTTAGAAAGTTTTCGAGATATTACTAGAGGAACTCAGCTTCACATTAGGCTTGACACGTTACGTCAAACTTTAGATGAAGTAATTAATAGATTTGAGCGAGGACAAATACAGCTCTTAGCTGCTATCAATCAAATGGTGGGAGCACGCGATGCCTATATTGATAATGCTAGTCAATATATTGTCAAGGCCCAGATTCCAGTAAAAAGTCGAGATAAATTTTTGCGGCAAATTAACGCCCTCAAGCAGGAAAAAGATTTCTTGCTGGGTCTTGAGGAGCGCCAAAGAGGTTTATTTTATAGCTTTGACAACCATGTGGTGATGATGGCTTGGTTGACAGCAAATTCAGAAGAACTAGGCTGGATCATCAAACATAATACCGAGATTTATCAACAGATCTTGAGTTTGCTGCAAGACAAAAATATTGCGACTTATACCAGTGTGGTGAATTCGATCGATCGCTTGCCAAAACCTGTCAAAGATAGCTTGGCGGTTTTAGCAAGACGGGCGCAAGAAAAATCAACCACCATCGAAAACGAAGTCAGACAACTTCAGGTTGAAATTGAAAACTGGTTCGATCGCTCAATGGAGCGGGCAACAGGGGTTTATAAGCGCAATGCCAAAGGTGTGGCGATCATTCTTGGCTCTCTAATTGCCATTACTGCCAATGCAGACACCTTTCATATCGTTAACCGCTTGTCTAAAAACACGGTATTGCGAAACGCGATCGTTGAAAGCGCAACCCAAGCGACAAGCCGTGCTCAAGAGGCTGTAACTGTTTCTCCAACTCAGAATGAGCTTATTATCGTGAGACAGCAAGTAGATGAAGCTCTACAATCTCTCCCAATTCCTATTGGTTGGGATCTGACTAATCTAAGTCAGCAATTTCTGGAAAATGAGCAGCCTCCACAGGCTCAACCCCAACCTCAACAATCGATCGCATCCTTACTATCAACCGCATTTTCACAAAAAGGTGGGCTTTTACGATTCCTCAAAACTATTTTGGGTTGGTTTGTCAGTGGCATTGCCATCTCAATGGGGGCGTCCTTTTGGTTCGACCTCCTGAGCAAAGTGGTGAACGTCCGAAATTCTGGCAAGCCCCCGGCTAAAACTCAAGAGCAAAAAGAGTAGTGCTTCATTGAATCATGCCCTCTAAAGCGATTTGCAGATCTTGGGTAAGGTCTGCGATCGCTTGTTTGGCCCCCCGGCGATCGGCACTGTAAGCTCCCCAGCGATCGGTGACGGAAATGGGTTTGCCGATGGTCATTTGCACCGTTTGCTTACCAAGCTGAGGCCGCTGAAACGGGCTATTGCCTTTAATCCGCGAAATCATGTCCCACATCAGCAAGGTGGTTTCAGCAAAGCGCTCTGCCGTAGGTCTCTCTAAAACGTAGCGCCCAGTTACCGCCACAAAACTCTCCACCAGCCGCATGTGCCACATCCGCAAATTGGCTTCCTCTGCTACGCGATCGGCTAAGCCCCGTTCTAAAGGCGATACAGTTTCTGGATTCTTGAAATCTTCTCGATAAATGCAGTCCCATCCTGCCTGCTCTAGCCGCCGACAGCGATCGATCAAGTTGCCTTTAGCGGGCAAATCAAAATACTGTTCTGCGACTTGTAGGGCTACATCGAGCAGGGCTCTGAGGCGAAGGGTAAAGGCTTGGTCTGCCTGAGACACAGGAGCCTGATCTGATTGAAAAATGTTCTGCTCTGGAAGAGTTTCTGTTGCAAAATGCGGAGTGGCCTGAGTCGGTAGCTTGCGGTGGTAGAAGCGGGTGTAAAACTCTTCCATCAACGTCAAAACATGCTCGCCTAAGCGGTAAAGTCTGTGGTACAGCGCGGCTTCTCGTCCTTGCAGACCTTTGATATTGCCAGTCGCTTCAGCACTATCGGCGACTGATAAACCACTATCAGCTTCCAACTGGCTCATCAACTGCTCAATCTCCTGCCAAGGAGCTGTGACATAGCGATATTGAATCCCAATCGGCACAATTAGCACCTGTTCGGAGCGGTTGGCTTTGAGCAAATCTTCCACACACCAGAAGCCGAGCTGGGCCACACCAGGCTCTAAAGGGCTGATGACTTCGTTGTGGCCGTTGGTTGCGCCTTCTGGAGCCGCCGCCATCGGCAATTTGCCATCGACAAACAAGTTTCGGGCCGATCGCAAACCCATCCGATCAACTTTGCCGCGATGAATCGGGGTACCCCCTAAGCGGGAATACAGCCAGCCGATCTGTGATCCCGCCCACAGCGGAATGCCGCGATCGTAAATAAAGTGAGCATGAATAGGGTGCTGTAGCGCTACTCCTTGTTGTTTCGCCACACGCGGCACAATCGAGGAGAGCAAATGCGCCATGCAAAATGGGTCATCCACGCTGGGGTGCCGAAACGCCATCAAAAAGCGAATCTTTTCCGCTTGAAACTGGCGATAGCAATCTACCAACTCCTCAACATTGCTGGCCTGAATTTGGGTGATTGCAGTTCGCGATCGCAGCCATAGCGGCAGCAGCCCTTGTGCGACCTGAAGCACCAGGGGATTAAAGGCAGGTGGAATAAATTCCAGAGGCGGTTGAACTCGATCGATCGTACTGGGCAATTTTGATACCTCCTGGCTCTAGTTCTTCATATCTTGACCTGAGGGCTGAGCAACTTTACAAGCTCTCTATAAAGGCTTGGCTATCGTATAAGTTGCTACGTGCTGCTGCGGATCTGACGGTTGGGTGCCAAAAATCGTGAATATCTAGCTAAGAGAACGTAGGAAACGCATACGCCTAGGCAAATGAAGCAGCAAAAGTTTGTAGCTACTGATGAGGCTGCAATCCCACAAGCAACAGTAAACACTCAGTTTGATTCAATGCGGAAATGATACCTGCCTGTTTTTTATATCTGGCGTTTTTCTCAGCAAATCTACATCTTGAGTGGCTGAGTCTAGCATGGCCAAATCCAGCATGGCTGACGATGGCATGGCTAGATGGAGCTGCCAATTGGGTGATTGCGGGTTGCTACTTAATGATTGCTGTTTTAATCAGCCTGGGCCTATGGCGCAATCGTCGAGCAGGCATTGATGCCTTTGCAGCCATTACCGCTGGCATTTTTTGGAGTGGCAGTTGGAGTCATGCCGCCCATGCCACCAGTATCGGGACTCTAGGTGCGGTTTTAAGTTGGCAAACTTTCTTTGATGCGATTACCCTGATTCCAGCGATCGCGTTTCTGGGTTTGCGGCGGCGGTACAGCCTGCTGATTGGTTCAACGCAAGTGCTGGAGTCACAAAAGCAATTGGTGAAGCGCAACGCCGAACTACAGAAGAAGATCGATCGGCGCACGCAAGAGCTAGAAGCTCAAAACCAACGCTTGAACGCAGCTCTAACTGAATTGCAAAAAATGAATTTGCATTTGGTGCAAACCGAGAAAATGTCGATGTTAGGGCAAATGGTTTCTGGCATCTCTCACGAAATCAACAACCCGATCAACTTTATCCACGGCAACTTGCCCTACATGGAGGAGCACGTTGAGGATTTATTAGCGGTGCTCGAAACCTATCGCGATCGCTTTCCACAAGAAACCCTTAAAGTAGAAGCCGCTTTGCCCGATATTGAGCTTGATTTCATTGTGGAAGATCTCCCCCGGATTGTGGACTCGATGCGGCTAGGTACCGAACGCATTCGGGAGATCGTGCTCAACCTACGCAACTTCTACCGCCTTGATGAGGCAGAAATGAAGCCAGCCGACCTAGAAGCAGGCATTGAGAGTACTTTGATCTTGCTGCAAAACCGCTACAAGCAGAAAATCGAGATTGTGCGGCAGTTTGGTCAAGTTCCGCTTGTAGAATGCCACATCAATCAGCTCAACCAAGTCTTTATGAACTTACTGAGCAATTCCATTGATGCCTTGCTGGAGGCAGAACTGAATGCTGAGGGTGCCCCACCCCAATCGCCTAGTGCAGTGGAACTGAAGCAGATTGTGATCAAGACTGAAGCGGTAGGAGCCGATCGAGTCGGCATCTGGATTTCGGATAACGGTCCTGGGATGGCTCTCGATGTTCAGGAGCATCTATTTGAGCCGTTTTTTACCACCAAACCGAGAGGCGTGGGCACGGGTCTAGGCCTCTCAATTTCCCATCAAATTATTACTGAAGCTCACCAAGGCCGAATTTATTGTTGCTCTACGCCGGGAGAAGGCACAACATTCGCGATCGAATTACCGCTGCGGCAACCAGAACTGCTCAGCCGGGTTGAAAATGGCTCCAGCCCACCCATTGCTTTGAGCGTTTAGCCCTTCATACCATTAAAATCCCGCAGGCTCAAGCCTGGGGCTATCGGAACCAAGCCTACCTACGTAAGCTAAAGTCACCTCTGCAAGCATAGGCCACGAAAGTGGCTTTGTTTTTGTAGCCGCGACTTCAGTCGTTAGGCACTTTAGAAAATAAACCCAAGCTGAAGTTGCCAGGTTTGGTCTTGGCGAACGAGTTGAATTTGACGAATGAACTCACGGAAATAAAAGCGACGTTCTGACTCCGAGAGATCGCGCCAAAACTCAGGAATTGAGACAGCTTGGGCGATCGCAGGCAAATTGGGTGGGGGAAGCTGAGCCAGTTGGTTTTGCAACTGCGACATCTCGGTACGGAGTTTATAGGCTCGTAGTTCTGCCGTTTCGGTATCTAGGATCTCTTGCTCGATTAGCTCAGGTAGTTGATCGAGTACGGCTTGCTTGCTGGCGATCGCTTGCTCAATGGAATTCTGAATCCCACCAATGTTGGGCATGTTCAGTTGAGCCACAGCTTGCGGCAACTCCTGACAAATCGTTTGGATGGTTTGCTCCAGAATTTGTTCGTAGGGGATGGCTCGACATTTGGGCTTTTGAGGGCAGGCGATCGGACGGAGGTAGAGATATTCTTGGTCGCTATTGCGAGCGGTGACGCGAGTCACAGTCAAATTAGATTGGCAGGCAGCGCAAACAACCAAACCTGCGAGAGAACGCGGGGCACTGGCAGTGCGAGGTGGCAGACGACGATTGCGCCGCAATAGGCGATCGACTTGAGCGGCTTCCTCCCGCGACACGATCGGCACATGGGTGTTGGCAATCACTTCCCCATTTTTGTAAGCCAAATCTCCCCGATACACCGGATTGTTGAGCCAACGCTGCCCAGTGGAAACTGAGATTTTCTTGCCGTGTTTCTTCTCCAGATACCGCACTGCGCCATGCAGAGAACCGTAGAGCAAAAACCGCTCAAAGAAATCTTTGACAATCGGGGCTTGGCTGCGATCGAGAGCATAACGATCTTTGCCACGGCGATAACCAAAGGGGGCTTTTCCTGGGGGTGGTAAGGCTTTGATGCGATTGCGAGCGTGCCCCTGCCGAATTGAACGGCTGCGTTGACCCTGTTGCACTTCCTCTAACACTTTGAGCAAATCCGATCGCTTGAGTGGTGTTTGGTGAGCATCTCCCACTGCCGTTTCTAGAACCACCAACTGCACCTTTAAGTCTTCTAACTGGGCGAGGCGATCGCTAACTTCCTGCACCGAATCTCCCAATTCTTCCAGGCGGCGCACCAGCAGATAATACACAGGTTCTTGTTGGCAATCGACGAGCAGTTGTTGTAACTGAGGCCGCTTTTGTTGCTGAGCCGCTTTGCCTTTGGGAAAGGCAATTTCCTTGAGGCTGGCATCACGTATGCCTAAGTCTTGATAGATGCGATCGACTTCCCAACCCCAAATTTCTGGATCGGGAATAGGTTCTAGTAAGGGATCGCTGTAGACATAGGCAATGATTTTCATGTTTCTAAGCGATTTGGGTCTCGCCTAGTTCGATGATGTTGCCATCTGGGTCTTGGGTGAAAAGGGCGGGCCGACCGGAGGCACTCATCTGAATAGAGCAATCGTGGGCTAAAAGCTGATCTTTGGCAGCAGCTAAATCGGTGACGGAAAAAGCAAGATGGCGATTGCGACCCAACTTCTCTGAGTTGACTAAATCCACAGGCACACTGTCCGCCACAATCAAGTGAATTTGATAATCTTCCACCTGATACCAAGCGCCAGGAAAATTGAGAGGTCGCTCGGCTTTCGGTAAACCTAAGACTGTGCCATAGAAATGCTCCGCTCGCGCCAAATCCGCAACGAGCAAAGCGGTGTGGAGACATTTAGTGATCTGCATAGCCAGTTTGGAAAAACATAGGGGAAGTGAGGCGATCGCTTCCATTATCCCTCTTAGCTCAGCCGCAGGAGCGCTACTTGCGAGTGTAGCGGTGTTTCACCCCAACCGGAAAATACTCTGGATCACCCATTGGCAATAGCGTCACTTGGGGGAGTTGGTACTCAGCAGGGACATAGTTGGCAAATTCACTATTGAGCCGCTTTAAGTGTGTTTGGATAGAAGCCGCGATCGCCTGTTGTTTCTCCCCATCTGCGACAACTCCGGGTGCTAGCTCGACTACGACCGAGAGCAAACTGTTTTGGTTAGCATCCGATTGCACTTGCAGGACAAACTTGCCTGTTACCCAATCACGAATCGTGGGTTGCTCTAGCCCCACAGTGACGTTTTCTGGGTAGATGTTGGCTCCGAAATAGGAAACGATGAACTGCGATCGCCCAAACACATAAACAAAGGGCAAGTCATGCACACCTCTGACCCCCTCAGCTTCGAGCGT
>DATNPE010000396.1:0-2585 GCA_036703355.1 Allocoleopsis sp.
CCCAGAGCTTTAAGGGATTCTTGGACCATGTTTCAGCGTGGCGATCGCCCTTCCTTACCCGCTTAAATGATCCGACTGACTCCAACTACCTGAATTAGCTGCCGCTACCGAGTTGACCGAACCAGTTGTCAGATCAGGTGGCAGCCAGTTGCTGAAGATGATGAACTAAGGCATGTAGCCCTAAGCGATAACTTTCGGGGCCAAACCCACTAATCTGCCCAACTGCTACCGGGGCAATGAATGAGTGGTGGCGAAATTCTTCGCGACGGTAGATATTGCTGAGATGCACCTCAACGGTGGGGAGATTCACAGCAGCGATCGCATCTCGCAGCGCCACACTGGTATGGGTGTAAGCACCCGCGTTGATTAAAATTCCTTGGTGATGTCCCTGAGCAGCGTGAATGGCATCAACCAAAACCCCCTCGTGGTTTGATTGCAAGGTAGACACCTTGACCTGTAGCGTTTGCCCTTCCTGCTCTAGCGAACGGTTAATCTCATCTAAAGTCACACGACCATAAATTCCCGGTTCTCGTTGCCCCAGGAGATTTAAGTTAGGTCCGTGCAAAGCCAAAACGCTGAACAAGCGCGTCAACCCATTCTTCTCATAGTTGGCATTAACGACGGCGATCGTTAACGGGAATGGGAATTGGCTCTGGCTCTGGCTGAGCTTCTGGCCCCAGCAAAGCATCAATCAACCTGCCCACCAACTCTCTTAGTTTTTCTAGGACTTTTTCAATCAAATCCATTAAACCAACAGCTCCTTCAATCTAGCCTACAGCCTCTACTGCAAAAACAAAATTTTTCGCTAGTAAAAGTAATGGCCAAGTTAACAAAGGGGATTCTTTACTTGATCATAACCAATGATTCGAAATGATCAAGGCCGTGATCTCGGAATCCTTAGAAATCGGAGTCTTTTTGTAGCGATCGCATCAAGAGCTTGCGGCGCAATTGATCCAACGCCGTGCAAGCGCTGAGGCGCTGAATCCAACTGCGCCCCCGGAAGGAGCCAAATTGATATTCGTAGCTTTCAATTTCATCCTGGGGACCAGCCAGCCCAATATAAACTAGCCCCACAGGTTTAGCCGCCGTACCACCACCAGGCCCAGCGATCCCTGTAATGCTTAGACCCCAAGTGGTATTCAAACGCGATCGCACTCCTGCTGCCATCTGCTTGGCGATCGCATGGCTAACGGCTCCATGCTGCGCTAAGTCTTCCGCATTCACACCGAGCAGTGAGATTTTGGCTTGGTTGTCATAGGAAATCACGCCGCCCATAAAATAGTTGGAACTACCAGGAACACTGGTTAGCATCTGACCCAAACCACCACCTGTACAGGATTCCGCTGTGCTAACAGTTTCGTGGGCCGCTTGCAAGTGCTCTCCCACAACGGAGGCCAAGCTTTCCTCATCAGCCCCGTAGTAGTCTAGGCCCGCGATTTGTCGTAGTTGATGCTCTACGGGTTCGATCAGTTGTCTGGCAGTAGCTTCTGACTCTGCCCGTGCCGCAATCCGCAGCTTGACTTCACCATGATTGGCGTAAGGTGCCACCGTGGGATTGATCAAATCTAGAAATGGCGCGACTTTTTCTGCCAGTGCTGATTCCCCAATGCCCCAAAATTTCAACATGCGACTGTGGATAATTTCTTGGCCCCAGCCCTGTCGTCGCAGATAGGGCACTGCCGTTTCTTGCCACATCAGCTGCATTTCGGAGGGCACACCAGGAAAGGTCAAAATTGTCAGCCCAGTGCGGGGTTGCCAAATTACGCCTGGAGCACTGCCAGAAGAGTTGGGAAGGACTTCTGCACCTTCTGGTAACAGCGCTTGCTTGCGATTGCTAGGAGACATTTCCCGCCCCCGACGCGCATATTTTTGAGCGATATCTTCGAGAATTTCGGGATGTTCGACCAGGGGCACATCGAAAAAGTCGGCTAGCGTCTCAATGGTGAGGTCGTCAGGCGTTGGGCCTAAGCCACCCGTGAGGATAATCAGGCGCGATCGCTCACAGGCAATGGCTAAAACTTTTTTGAGGCGTAAGGGATTGTCCCCAACCACCGTCTGGTAGTAGTGAGGAATCCCTAACTGGGCTAACTGCTGCGCCAAAAACTGGGCATTGGTGTTCAGAATATCTCCTAAGAGCAGCTCAGTGCCAACACAGATCACTTCAGCACTCAGACTCATAGACATTCACCTATAAAATTTCAGCAGTTAGCCACTATTTTTAGTTTGACAGGTTTGGCTGGGCTGGCATTGGGTCTGGATCAGCCAAAAACCGGATGCAATTTGGGTTAACGAGCCCGCGCTTGCTTCCGTACTTGCCAACTGGTGTAACTGAGCAGAGCAGTTGCACCAAGCGCATAAGCAACACCGCTTGGCATCCCCGAAACAGCGAGGGCAATGCTGCCAACCCACAAGGTCAAGGAGTAAATAAATAAGACGGTGAGGCGATGAGATAGCCCTGCTTGCAGTAAGCGATGGTGTAAGTGGCGTTTATCAGCCACAAAAGGAGATTTGCCACTCCGCAGCCGATCCAAAATTACGGCTGACATATCCAAAATAGGCACCGCCAAAATTAAATAGGGTAAAAC
>DATNPE010000397.1:0-5963 GCA_036703355.1 Allocoleopsis sp.
CCTGTGCCACCTCTTTTAAGTTGCACTTACGGGTCAGCAGACCCGCGATCACTAGAATGGCGCTAGAAGGCCGAAACACTTGGCTGCGGACGAATGCTTGCAGCACAAACTCGTCATGTTCTGAAGCAGATAATCCTGTAAGGACATGCCAAATATCATGTGTACGCTGCACCCAATCTCCTGAGTTAAGCGGGTCGAAACCATTCTTGTCTAGGAAATGAGCAACTTCTCGACCTAATGTGCCATCGGGCAATTGACGCAAGAATTCTAGATCAAGCGAAAATTTCTCGTTGGCACGGATTTGCGGATTGATAATTTGGGCCAGTTTTAAGACCACTTCTGTGCGTAAATCTTGCATTGTGACGATTCCGTAACTGTCTATCAGGCTCTCTGCGTATTTCTACAGGACTTGATTTGGGAGTTACGGAAAAAGAGAAAGTTGCTGTGGCGCTATTTTTGGGCAGAAAACTAATCGATTAGCTTCAAAGCTCTTAGCAGCAAGGATCGTGAGAATACTGCTGATGCTGCTCAGCTTTATGGAGCAGTTTTAGCCTACTCAGTGTTAGTACTGATGATTGGTGGAACCAGTCACCCCAACGAGGGTTGTGAGTAACAGAATTTCCACAAGAGAACGAAGCTCCCTTAAACTACGAGGGTACTTGTATGAGCAATTTAGTTGGCTTTAGCAGTTCAATGGTATGGGAAGCAACCTTGGCTTTTTGGTGAAAGTAATGGGGCTCTCGGCGCTACTCGCGATCGCCATCAAATCTGTGGGGCCTTGGGTAGTCGTATCTGCAACGCCTAGAAACATCGTCGTTTTATGGGTCGTATTGCTCCCTAGTTTGGCTCTGGGCATAGCGCTAGGTTGGCGAGCTTGGCAGCAGCGATCGCTGCTCTAAAAAATCTTGGGTTGAATGGTTATGCGAACGATCGCGGAAATTAATGACAAAATCAGCCGCCAAGCTGCGGTAGTTTGCACCGCTGAGGAAGTCAAAGCCAGAGTGGCAGAAGTCGGTGTGACACAAACGGCAAAAACAGTTGATGTCGTCACCACAGGAACGTTTGAGCCGATGGAATCCTCAGGAGCCATCATCAATCTAGGCCATACTGATCCCCCGATTAAAATTCGCCAATGCTGGCTAGATGGAGTGCTGGCTTACTCAGGTTTTGGTGCAGTGGATCTCTACCTAGGCGCAACTCAAGTCGTAGACTACCCTGGCATCGCCGAAGCAACCGATGGCGAAGAAAATCGGGAAAGAGGTGGGGGACACGTCATTGAAGATTTGATTGCAGGTAAACCTGTCCAACTACGGGCCTTAGGACAAGCGACCGATTGCTATCCCCGCGCTTCTTTCGAAACTACCATTACCCGCGACACGATCAACCAGTTCTATTTATTCAATCCGCGCAACCTCTACCAAAACTTTATTGTGGGGGTGAATGGTGGCGATCGCCCCCTCTTTACCTATCTTGGTCCATTACAACCTCGTCTAGGCAATGCAGTCTATTCCAACCCAGGAGCGATTTCACCCCTGCTCAATGACCCAGACTTACAACTGATTGGAATTGGCACTCGTATTTTTCTGGGGGGAGGCATTGGCTATGTTGCTTGGGAAGGCACCCAACACTTCCCCTTGCAAAAGCGCTTACCCAACCGAGCCCCAATTGGTCCTGCGGCCACATTGGCCCTGATTGGTGACGCTAAGCAAATGGATGCTCGCTGGGTCAGAGGTTGCTACTTCAAAAACTACGGCCCGTCGTTGATGTTAGGAGTGGGTGTCCCTCTGCCTGTGCTACACGAAGAAGTAATTGCTCGCTGTGGCGTGCAGGATAAAGACTTAGTGGCACCAATCGTCGATTTCTCAATTCCTCGCCGCGTCCGCCCCACCTTCGGCTTGGTCAGCTACGCTCAGCTCAAATCAGGCCGAATTACCATTGATGGCAAACCAGTGCGCGTGGCTTCTCTAGCGAGTATCTTTTTGTCGCGCCAAGTTGCAGCAGAGTTGAAGCAGTGGATTGAAGCAGGTAAATTCTTGCTCAGCGAGACAGTAGCTCCCATTCCGCAAGACCGCACTTTTATGCCGCAAAACTTGTGGGGATCTCAGGTCAGCCTCGATTGATTGCAATGATTGCAAGAGCACCCTCAAAACAAATGAAGGGAGACATTGTCTCCCTTTCAATACCTACTGTGTCATCCCAGCAACCCGTTGGGTCAAAAGCCAACCTTATTCAGAGGGTAGGTCTGGATTTTCTTTCCGCTTCACAGGCTTTGGTAGGGGTGCCTTTCTAGCAGGGGCTCCTGCACTACCACCCGCGTTACCTGTGGGGCGAGTATTGGGGCGGCTAGGACGCTGTCCATCTCGTGGTCTTCTACCCCCTGCACCCCCTCTGGGTCGTTCGTGAGCTTGGCGTTTGCGGGGTGGCAACAAACCAATTGAGGTGCCATCGCGGATCACCAAAACGTCACCTTGGCGGTAAGCGTTGAGATCCCAGAAGTGGCCTACGGCTTTGCCTGTTAACGTTCCTTGAAGTAATAGTTTGAAGGTTTTCTCTTCAGCTGCGTCTTTGCGAGGAGTCTGGCGAATTTTGACAATAATTCGCTCCTCGTCTGGAGCCTGGTAGATCACCTCACCCCGAATCGAGAAGTAGCCATCTTCGTGGCCTGAGGAATCGATCGCTGCACTGTCACTAGCAGGAGGTGCCTCTGCGATTTGAGCGGTGCCTTCATCCGGTTGATTTAATTTTTCTGGCTCCCAAACTCCCACAATCTGGGCATGTAGATTGGCTTCTTTCTCCCTGGTGCGCGGATACACAACCCACAGGTGCTCTTGCTCCAAATCAAGGTGTTTTTTCACCAGACTCATGACTCGCCCTAGCAACACAGCGTCAATGGCTGTGCCATCGGAAGTGACGAGATTACCTCGGGTAAAGTGGTCTGGCGATGCAACGTATCGCCCTCGAATTAAACCGATCGCCCGATATTGCTTGGGTTCGCTTGGAGGGGGGATGGGTTGTTGCCGCATAACTGATGCCTGCTCGGATAGTTCGTCATCCTCCGGGGAGGAGACTCGGTCTGCGGAACTCTTGATTCCAGGCGCTGCTGGAGCAGTCGGTGGAGTTAGTTCTGCTGCATTCACAGTCGTAGCTAATTCTGACGTCATTTCAGATGGTTGGTCTGTTGGAGGCTTGGGAGGGGTGGGAGCAGTGGATGAACTCGAAGTCTGATCATCGGCAAAGGATTCTGAGCCCACTTGAGAGGGTGGGTCAGAAGCAGATGAAGCCTGATGAGATGATACAGACTCAGGGGGCTTATGGGGCCGCTTGGGAGAGGAACTCATAGATGTTGTTGACAGACAGGAGGCATGATTGCATCAGTCTGCTTATTTTACTGAATGCAATCACTCTACGGACCGATCCGCAAAGTTTCTGCAATCTTTAATCGTAATTAGTGATTTGAGCAATGGTTGCGTAAATCCTCGCAAGCTGTAGAAGTCCATAGCACAAAATTAACAGTTTAATCGTTCATCAGCTAAGCCCTAGAGGATGAGTTGAGTTCTGTCAAGGTATTTTTCCTGGATAAAAGAAAAAATAAGTCTTCATTTGGCTGTGGCGATCGCTTCTCCAATACCAAAGAGAGTGGAAACTTAGTCCTGTCATTTAGTCATGTAATCCTCATCAAATTGTTAAGAACTGCCTATAGTCCCATCCTGGGCTTGGCAGGGTGAGTCAGGGGAACTCAAGTCAGTGAGAACCGCTCTGAACTAAAGTAAAGAGTCTGGGGTACGAGCGCGGCTAGCTGAAAGCGTAGGTCTCACCTCAGACCGTTAAAATGTCTGTAGAGTTCAAGGCAGTTGTGTGACTGAGAAGCGGGGTCGCGGGATTATTAATGTCGTGCTAATTCTGGCAGTAGTTGCCTTTGTTGGCTTTTCGCTGTTCCCGCTCCTAGGGGATGCTTTTAAGGCCAATAGCTCTGGGAGTGAGGCAACGCCATCGACTCAAGCCAGCCCAAGTGCGAAGCAAGAGGAATTGAAAGCTCAAGCCAAAGGGTATGAACTCGTTTTGCAGCGAGAACCAGAGAACCAAACTGCTTTGCGGGGTTTAGTAGAGGCGCGGCTGCAACTGCAAGATATTAAAGGTGTGGTTGAGCCTTTAGAAAAGCTAGCGAAGCTCAATCCTGATCAGACACGCTATGGGGTCTTGTTGGCTCAGGCGAAGCAATATGCAGGCGATCGCGAAGGTGCGGCGGAAGCGTATCGCACAATTTTGACAGCGAAACCAGGCGACATGATGGCGCTGCAAGGCTTAGTAGGGTTGCTAATTGAGCAAAAACGACCCGAAGCGGCAGTCGGCTTGCTAGAAGACACGCTAAAAACAGCACCGGAAACCAATCAGGCAAAGCCAGGTAGTGTGGATGTGCCCTCAGTCCAGTTGTTGCTGGGGCAGGTGTATGCAGAGCAGAAACGCTATGACGAAGCGATCGCAATTTACGACGAAGCAATTAAGACCAGCGGTAAAGACTTTCGGCCTGTGTTAGCCAAAGCTCTCGTCTTTAAGCAGCAAGGTAAAGATGAAGCTGCTAAACCTCTGTTCAATTCCGCAATCAGTCTGGCTCCTGCGGAGTACAAAGACCAAATTAATCAACTGGCCAGTGGCAAGCCGCCAACCCCACCCACAGCGGCTCCCACGACTGCACCTAGTCAGGCCCCTGCCGCTGCTCCAGCGGCTCAACCCTCGCCTGCGGCACCTTAGTAGGTGAGGCGGTAGAAGTTAGGACTCAGTAGCCAGGAATCAGCAGGGTGAGAGAATGAAATGGCTTGTCAAGGGTTGACTTCTAAAGTCAAGCTATTCTCACTTCTAGCCTCTGGCTCCTGGCCTCTCAAGTAGCTTCTGGCTCCTGACTGCTGACTGCTGACTTCTCAGATTAACCACTACCTTCTAACCAAGCGACTCCTGCAAAAATCAGGAATAGCAATCCGCCTAGTGCAGTCATAACTCGCTCAGAAATGCGATCGCAGATCAGACGACCACTGAAGACGGCGATCGCGGCACAAATGGCATGACCGAGAATTGCGCCTAAGGTGACTCCAATCGGGTTATTGGCAGCAGATAGAAAAATAGTGGCGAACTGCGTGCGATCGCCCCACTCTGCAACAAACGTCAACGTAAACGCTTCAATGCAAATCGCCAGCCAAGTTTGCCGTTTTGGTGCCTTTGCTTCTGCTTCCTTGACCACATTCATCGCTTCTTCGGCTTCATCACAGGTACTCTGGGCAGGCATCTGTTTTGCGTCATACAAAAGCTTCAGCCCGAAAGCAGCAAGCAAAGTGACTTCCAGAAAGTGCATTAGGGTTTTCGGCAACAGGGAAGCCGTTTGTCCTAACAGCACAGACAAAATGGTCATGAGGGCGAGTGCCACGACTGCGCCTGTGAAAACCCACCGACGGGGGTGACGCATCGCCAAGATTGCAGCAATAAAGAAAGTTTTGTCTCCTAATTCGGAAACTGTAATTAGCGATAACCCAGCGGTAAAGGCTGTTAGCACTGAACTCAAGCTCCTCAAACATCTCTAGCCCTGAGGTGGCTTAAGTAGAGCAAAAGACCCCACTAAGCTCACCTCAGATGTGAACTTAGTGAAGGTCTCGCTTCCAAGTAGTCTAAAAACTTGTCACCTGAACCAGGCTCATCGCCAGTATGTTGATCCAGATGGGCTAGCTATTGGTGCTAGCAGCTACTCCCCTTCAAACTATGAGCAATTATACATGGATTTGCGTGTTCGCGATCGCTTTAATCTCTTAATCAAACAGAGTTTCCACTTCACAGCTAAAGCCTGGTAAGAGTGGACTAGTGAGCTGATCGGCCTTAAATAGGGTCATGACTTTTTTCAGCACGCCACTCTCGCGCCGATAAACTTCGATTAGTGATTGCTCGCGATCAGCGATCCAATATTCAGAAATGCCGTGAAC
>DATNPE010000398.1:0-6532 GCA_036703355.1 Allocoleopsis sp.
AGTATATTGAGAACCAAGACACACCGGACGAGTAGCAGAGATTGTTCCTTGCTTCGGGGCATTGAACCCCACTCAGCAAGCGCGGCTCTCATCCCGACGCTCACCTTCGGCAGAGCGCGGGGCTTCCCGCCTAATAGCTAACATTTCCCCGCCTACGAAGGTGGATCGCCAGTGCCACAAGTTCCTGAGCCAGTGCGTCAAGCTGGCTCGTCAGGCGGGTTATCCTCTGGGAGATACGGCAAAGTCGTTTGGCTCGTCATCCCAGTAATCACCAGAGTCAAATATGGGCGGCATTTCACCCCAATCTTTAGACCAGAAATCTTCTTCGCCGAGGTAGTCTCTCCCGCACAGCTCTGGGGTTTGCCCTGGCATCATGACCATGAATAAGCTGGGGGCGATCGCTTGGAATGGCTCTACTCCTGGTCGCTCAACTTCTTGCCACAGGTGGCAGTGGTTGACGTAGCAGGTGCTGTTTAGCTCGAACTCGACTTTGCAGCGCTGATAGTGCCAGCGGTTTGGATTACCCCAGTCTTGGGGTCTGGAGAAGCTCAGCAGTTTCTGCTCTGCCTCGGTGCCGTCCTGGTTGAGTTCGTAGAGAGTGTAGATGTTATGAACAACAACTCGCTGGCCTGCCTGCATCTGCTCAAATTCTTTGGGGGTTGAGTCGAGTGATTCATCCCAGCCTTGGTTAAGAGCTTGGGCGATCGCTGGGTCAATGTCCGCTAGCTTTGCCTGGAGTTCTTGAGCCACACGCTTTACCAGCTCGGATGATGCCCCTTGGTTTAAGGGATGCCTGAGAGCAAGTTGCAACTGCCCTACTAGAGCAAAGGCGATACCTGCGTCAATCTCGGCATGAATGGGTGGGGCGGTGCTTAGTGTTTGGGCTAATGCTTCAAAATTCGGCAAGTTGTTCATAAGCCTGGGCCGTTAAAGGTGGATTAGCATGGAGCTGATCTAATTGGTCGGCGGTGTTTCGCAGGCGAGTTGTGAAGTCCTGGGAATTCTCAAACTGACCTTGCTGGACGCAGTACAGAATATCCAGGGTTTCGGACAACGCCTGAAGCCGCCATTCTTCAAAGTTTTGGAATGGGTTCATGGCTATTGAATTGGTAATTGAATAAAGTCGTTAAGCAGCGGTCGCTACGGCATCGCACCAGCAGAGGTGGATCGCGCTATACAGGCCATTTGTTTGGGGCAGGAAGTGATAGATTTCCTGAATCACCCAAGGGCGAGGCTGAGCTTGCATCCCTTCGCCTGCTGGGATGTAGTCATGCAGCCGCAGAACTTTCGGGGGTGCGCCGTCCATGCTCCAACCGAAGTTGAGCATTTCGCGATCGCGGGAGAACTGGACGTTAAAGCTGAGGTTGGGCGATCGCCGCTTCATGAAGCTCCAACTCCAATCTGCTTTGCGGGGAATGGGCAGCTCAGCTCTAGCAACAAAGACTAGGTAAATCGTTTCTAAGCCTTGGGCAACGTAGGGCTGAATTTCAACTGCAATCCAGCGATAGTTACCAAGGGTTACCTCTGTGCCTGGGCGGGGTAGCTGACTCCACTGAAATGCTTCAGCATCATCTACCTTGAGTGCTCTATTTACGGATTGATAGATGGTGAGCATCAGTTCCTCCAGCGCTTTTCTTGAAAGCTCCAACCTGCTTCAGCGTCGTCACCTTCAAAGGCACAGACATATTCTAGGTCTCCGCCGCTGCGATTTCGCAAAATTTCAGATAACCTCACCCGCCGCGTCAACTGTAGTTTGGTTTCCATTGTGTAGCAGTCTTCGGGGCTGACCACTCCATGCGTTTCGCGCTGTTCGGTGTAGGGGTCGTAGTCTCTGTAGAGGCTGACCTCCGCACCATAAGGCACCATTGGCGCTGATTGAGCTGGTGTGTAGTAGCCTGCCGCAGTTCCCCCGCCTCCTATGGGTAAGGGCACACTTAGTTCGTTGGTTTCACAACCCACTAAAGCGAGCCCTAAACAGGCGATCGCTATCCTCCTCTTCATCTACATGCCCTCTGAATAGTTTTGAGCTGAGAAGGTGTAGCCTGCGTAGTTGCCCTGGCTGTCGTACTGCACCCCTATCCAAGTGGTTGGGTCAGTTTCCATTGGGTAGTATTCGGTGTTGCCAGCGACGGCATAGGGCAAATTCAAGAAATGGTGCATGGCTTGGGTGCTATTGCCTGGGGCAATGTGGGTCAACCGCTCTAGCTCTTCCCGCGTGATCCGGGCTTCGCTGTCGATGGTGCGGAACTCCTGTACTGGAGCCACTTCACCGCCTGTATTGGCGATCGCTTGACCTGAAAGTGAGGCATCCAGGTCTGAAACTAGTGCATCCAGGTCCTCACATCCGGTTAGGGCGATCGCGCCTGTAAGGACTATTGCTAGTGATAGTTTTCTCATCAATTCCTCTTTGGTAAGTGAGTTCATAAAGGAGGTGGGCATCTTCTTGAACTTGCCCTAGCCCGCGCAAATAGATTTCTGCATGGGGTTTATAGCGAAACTGGCCCATGATTTCAGACTTTTTACCAGTTTGAGGATGTCCAGTTTCCCACTTGCGGGTGACTGTCCAAGGCAATTCAGTCATGCTCACCTCGTTGTTGCCGTTAAATTGGAGCGAATTGAGGAGAGGGTGGGTCTCGTTCGCGTCAGCGTCTCTAAAGGAGACACCCACAAATGCACAAAGCATCCAGTCCACTGCACTTCCCAAGAAATTGCGTTCAGAACTAGGCGAATTCCATTCTTCGGTCTGACGGTGAGTCACCGTTCCGCTCAATAGCAAGTGTGTATATAAAAATAAGTGTGTATATATACTTTAATTAATCCTATTATGTGTGTATATGTAGGTCAAGCCCACTGCTGTAATTTAGGTATGTGTGTATATATGGAAACTACGACTCATGACGAAGAGAGCCAAGCGCGGGGAGTATGGAGAAAACAAGGATCGAGTCAATTTCATGCTGACCCCAACTGCCCAAACCAATCTGAATCAGAGAGCAGAGGACTTGGGTATCAGTCGGAGCGAGCTAGTGGAGAGATTTGCGCGGGGACAGGTCGATCCGTTACCTCTTACCGCAGAGCAGACAGAATTGCAGGGGGAATTACAAGCCAACTGATCTTAGAGCTGGCTGATCAGTTGGCAGAGTGTGAAGTTGAAATGGAGAGGCTCAATCAGCGAATGCAGCGTCTAGCATCAATCATTCGCCAACTTACACAGAATCAAGACAATCAAGAACATTCATGAGCTGGGGTGTATGCCCTGGCTCTTTTTTAGTGAGTTCAATATTAAGCGGGATTAAGGAGGAACTATGGCTGTGAGTAGTGCGGCTGCAAGCGGCACGGCGGGTCAAAATAGTGGAGCCGAGCGGAGTGAAACGGAGCTGGGCGGAGCGGCTGTAGTAGAAGAGGTTTGTTCGGAAGCTACTATCGAATGCATCAGAGCTGTTGGGCAAGAAGCAATAGTTAGAGATCTATTGTGGGAAGCTGAAGGAGGTTATAAAGAGTCACCTACGCCAGTAGGAAGGGTAGATTTACTAACTGAAACTGAAGTAATAGAAGTTAAGCATGTTCGTCAATGGAAGCAGGCTTTAGGACAGGTTTTGTGTTACAAAATCTACTGTCCTAGTGTTACGCCAAGAGTTCATTTGTATGGACATGTGACTGCTAGGTCGCAAATGGTGATTGAAGATAGCTGCCGTAAGTTGAAAGTAAGAGTAACTTGGGCAGAAACACCTGAAACTTTTGAAGATTTAGTTGTGAATGATGTCGTAACTGACACTCACTGGGTTGGGCGCTATTACGTTGACAGAGGTAATCGACGCTTTTTCTACTATCGCTATTACTGGATGGAAGAGGGCAAAACTCGACATATTCACGTTCCTGGTGGGGATATTACGTCTAATGCAGCTAGGGCAAACAAGGATCGGATAGAGAAAGCAATTGTTTCTGGAAAGTCGATTTCTGAAGTCTGTGCAATGGTTCGAGGAATCCCCAAAAGTAGGTGAAGGAGGATTGATTAATGGCTATTGCTAAGCACTAGGGGTATCAGAAGCGATCGCAAGCAGAAGGTGCTGACGAAGCACAAACACATTCGCGGGGGTAACATTCATTCAGAAGCTGCTCAACGTAACCGTCAACGAGTAAATGAGGCGATCGCGGCTGGTTGGATGCCCCACCAAATTGTGGCGATGATTGCAAATTGGCCTAAGAGTAAGCGCAGTAAGCTTGATCCACAGACCCGTTACGAGAGTGAATTGTAGGGGTGGTTCCCCCAAAGGGGTGCGATCGTGACATCGATACCTTTTCTCAATTTTTTGGTTTAGTTTTGGTTTTTTCTTTTTTGGACTCTCACACAAAAAACCCCACCTGGGAGTGGCGGGGTATGGGCTGCTTAGGGTATCAGGAACTAAAATCGCTTAATTTCGGTGCGTTGGAAAGCGAGTTGAAATTCTCCGCCAACACAGGCTGCTAACCTGGCTGCTGTTTCTAAGGTGGGGTTGCCGTTCTCACCTAGGGCTGTTAGGATTTGCGATCGCCGCTGCACTGTTTTGATGGTTTTACCTGTCTCTTGGGATTCTAGTTCGCAGTAGCGCTTCACTAAGTTTGGTATCCACTGTTTGTCATCTTCACCCCAAATCGCTTGGGCTTCAGTCTTAATGGCAGTTTTAACGGCATTAACAATTACTCTGGCGGTCATGACTTAAGCTAAAGCAAGCTTTGTGATTAGCTAAAGATAGCATGATGAGATGATGGCGGCACAATCATCACAGTAGGGGTAAAGGCTCTCACCTGTCGGTAAGTGGTCATCGGCTCCATAGCAGTAGGGCATCTCACGTTTGCACCCCTCACACTCAAATTTAAGTGGGCCTTCCTCATCAAACTCACAGTTGCAAACACAAGTGGGTACGGGTGAACAGGCGATCGCTTTAAACTGCTCTAAAAACTGGCTCACGTCTGGTAGTTTCATGCAACTCCTGAACTAAGACCGAGGCGCGACTCCCGGCACAGCGCAATTGATTAAAAGGGGCAGTCAACCGCAATTTGAGGACAGGCTAAATCTTGCGATCGCCGCTCTAGCTTCAGCCGTCGCAGTGAACTATCAACACACTCGTACTGATGCTTGATTTGGCAGTAACCACGGGTTAGGTCACGCCGAAACGGTTGGAAGTTCCTGCATTGCCCACAGGTAAGAGGGAGGGCTAGTTGCTTGATGTGGTCGATAATTTGCGCCAAGGCTGTTTCTATATCTGCACTGGCTTCTTCACCAGGGCGATCGCAAAGTAGCAACAGCTCGTCAATCTGAACGGACAGGTCAGCTAAATCAATAATCAAGAGTTCTTGTGTAGGGTACATGGCTAAATCTCATGGGTGGGGTTTTGGTGCCTAATAAAAAGCCGTCCGGTGTGGAGTAACCGGACACACAACTAAGCGGCCTTCCTGAGATACCCGCCTGAGCCAAGTGCAGTGATGTAGTGCTGTAGAGAGTCGAATCCTAGATGCCCTAAGACTCCATAAATGTGTTTACAACAAGCTTTCCCGAAGAATTGAGCCTGATTTTTGAAGTCCTCGCACTTGCAGAGCAGGCCACCTGAGAAGCACTGCACCTGATAGGCGCTATTTTTGGTTTCGTTGCGAACGCTGAAAATGCTGGGCTGAAAGACGTTTTGAGTAACCGCAAGAGCACGAGCCGCCGCCTTGCGCCACTCGACAAAATGAGCCTTGAAAACTGCCTTGCTAATAAACGTGGGTCGCTTGCCTTGGACCCACACCCAAATGACCTTGAAAAACTCACGAATCTGCACTTGAGCCTCGTGAGCCAGACCTAGTAACCGACGAACAGCAGCCACAGAGTAAACAAGATTGAAAGCAGTAACCATGAGGTGTAAACCAAATTCGATTAAGCTAATTATAGCTTAAATATGGGCTAATCTAAGCTAAATATAGCTTGGCTTACACAAACTTAATAAACCTAAAAACAAGCCTAGAGGCAAAAGAAGGCTAGAAAAATGGCTGAGCAAATAAGCTAAATATAGCTTATAATAGTAAGAGAACCCAACGAGACAGACCCCATGTACGCGATCGCTGTAACTGGCCCCCGCACACTAACCCCAGAGCAAGCCAAACAAGCAGAACAAGACCTGCGCCACCTGCTGAACACAGGGGCACCCAGGCCAGTGCATGTGGGAGACGCAACTGGACTAGACGCACTGGCAGCCTACCTAGCGACCAGCCACGACCTAACCACCCACCACAAAAACCGCAGCCTGCCACCACGGGCACAGGGAGCAGAACGCAGCACCCGCATGGTGAAAGCCCTGGCTGCGACAGGTGGAACCCTGCACGCATGGCCCAACAAGCCAGCCCCCGCAAACCTGAAACCCAGCCGCAACTGGCCCAAAAACGCGGAAGGCAGCGGCACCTGGGGGACAGTGGCCCTAGCCGTGGGCCTGGGCGTGAAGGTGGAGCTGCACCCACTGACCAAAGACGCAGCCGCCCCAGACTGGCTAACCCAAGCCCAACCCCAAGCACAACTGCAACT
>DATNPE010000399.1:0-20763 GCA_036703355.1 Allocoleopsis sp.
AAATTTAGCTCCAGGGAAAGTGATAACTGCTCCGGTTGCGCCTCCACTACAAAAGGCAACTCTGTAAAAGCAGTTTCCTCTTGCATTCCTTGACGGTAGGCATCAAAACGATAGATATTCCAATCACCAGCAGGGGAGAGATTAAATTCCCAGTAGCGATCGCTGCCTTGCAATCCCAAGAAGAACTCGAAACAAGTCTCCTGCCACAGCTCATGTTTACGAGTGGGTTGGTCTGAGGGAGGGGCGATCGCAATTTTCGGCAAATCTCCAGATAAAACATAACGGAGATTGAGCCTGTGACCTTGGCGGGCAATCGTGCCTGTGAGTTGCAGATCTGTTGGTGCATTGGCAGCCGAAAAGGGCTTTAAAGAGAAGGCTTGGTGATTCATCGCAGATCTCGGATCAGATTTTGGAGCGTGGCAGCTTGAGACTCAATACTTTCAGTCAGCTTGAACTGCACCAAGGCTCTAGCCAAATTATGTTCTGGATATTTGACCTTGAAGTAGATATTGCCTGCCAGGTGATCTGTCAAGAAGCGCAACCCTAGCTCAAAGGTGATTAGCCGAATTGAGTCGTACAGGTAGAAATAATCTGCTTCAGTTAGGAAGTCCTTGGCGATCGCTAAATATCCTTTGAGGATGCCTTGGCAGAGATCGGTGTCAAACTGCACAGTTTCCCACTGCTGGGTTTCTTCTCCCGCCAAATTGCAGCCCGATCGCAAGCAATCACCAATATCGTAATGCACTAAACCAGGCTTAACCGTATCCAGATCCACCACACTGACTGCTTTGCCAGTGGCAATGTCGAACATCACATTATTGATTTTGGGATCTCCGTGCATCAGGCGGAGAGGCAGCTTGCCTTGGTCTTTGGCATCCTCCAAGACATACGCTAAAGCTTGGCGATCGCGAACAAACTGTAAGCAATAGGAGATTTCTGGGGTAGGACTGACGTTATTTTGGCCGAGAGCCTGCTCATACTGCTGCAAGTAGCGAGGGGTGATGTGGAAACCTTCTAGGGTATCGGCTAGTTTGGCAGCAGGGAGATCGCTGATCAGGCTGTGAAACATTCCCAAGGCATATCCCACTTCTTGAGCTTGGTCTACATCCCGCATCGTATCAAAAGATTCGGAGCCTTCAATAAAGCTAATCGCTCGCCAGAAAGAGCCGTGCTCATCTATCCAATGGTCTTGGGCATCTTGCGTCAGCAGCACGCGCGGAGTTTCCCAGCGACGGTCGAGGGGAGTCCGTTGCAGGCGATCGCCCACATGCTCGGTGAGGATTCGCATATTCTGCATCACCAGGTTTGGACGACGAAAAACTTGAGTGTTCATCCGTTGCAGAACAAAGCGAGTTTGATCAAGGTCATCCAGGGCAACCAGAAAGGTGTCGTTGATATTGCCATTGCCAAAAGCTTGAACGCTCGTAATGTTGCCTTGATGGGCAAATTGGTCGGCGATCGCCACGAGGGGATCGAGGGTGCTAAGGGGGGTGCGATCGCTGGTCATATCTGCCCTGGTTGACATAGAAAACTCCGCTCACTACTCGCCATGACACAGTGTACGGCGTTGCTGCCCCCTAATCCATAAACGTAGTAAATCCCTTACCTGGTAAATCAACTGACAAAATGGCGTAACGTCGTCCGCGTGCTGCGCCAATTTCAATCAGTGCTCTCTTAAAGACTTCTGACTCCTCTGCACAGGAGCCTAGCCCATGAATGAAGAGAAAGAGTTTGTCATATCCAAATGCCTCTCGATCTCGCAGGGCATTGATGAGAACTTTCGGGGCAGGAATTTGACCCCGCTACAACTTTCGGAGTCAGTATCGTGGCAATCTCTATTCGTTTTCTGCCAGAGTTCGCCATGCCATTACTTTGCCATGCTTATGGGTGCGGGGGTCAGTATAGAGTTGGCAAGACTCAGATGCACTCTGATGCGATCGCTAAGCTCTCAGGGAATTCTAGTTAGATTAACCAGAGTAGCATAACATTCCAGTCCAAGCTTATGACTCGTTCAGCACTCACCTCTTCTCATTCTTCACCGACGGTCCTTGGCTATACCCTTGTTGAGCAAGTCTATCTGGGCACTCGGACGGCAGTATATCGAGCGGTGCAGACGGCTGAGCAGCGTCCAGTGATAATTAAGGTGCTGCGACGCGATTATCCTAGCTTTGATGAGTTGATGCAGTTTCGCAATCAATATACGATCGCCAAAAATCTTCCTATCCCTGGGATCGTGCTCCCCTTAAGTTTGGAACCGATGGATAGTAGTTATGCTCTGGTCATGGAAGATTTTGGTGGAATTGCGCTAGACCAGTATGTCCAGCAGCAGCCGTTGAATTTGGCAGAGGTGTTGGCAGTTGCCCTGCAAATGGCTGATATTCTCCATCAACTGAGCGAGCATCAGGTGGTGCACAAAGATATCAAACCCGCTAACATTTTGATTCATCCTGAGTCGAAACAGGTCAAACTGATTGACTTTAGTATTGCCTCCTTGTTGCCCAAGGAAAACCAAGAGATTCAGAGTTCAAATCGCTTGGAAGGCACCTTGGCTTATCTTGCTCCAGAACAAACTGGACGGATGAATCGTGGCATTGATTATCGGGCTGATTTCTATGCCTTGGGTGTGACTCTCTATCAACTATTGACTGGAACTTTGCCATTCACATCGGATGATCCGCTGGAGTTGATGCACTGTCATATGGCTCAGCTCCCGGTGCCAATCACTCAGGTGAATCCTGATGTACCAGCAACGGTAACAGCGATTGTCACCAAACTCATGGCGAAGGATGCAGAAGACCGATATCAAAGTGCCGTGGGACTCAAGCACGATTTGGAGCAGTGTTTGACACAGTGGCGAGCATCCGGCGAGATCGCAGCCTTTCCGCTAGGACAGCGAGACTTAAGCGATCGCTTTCTGATTCCCGAAAAGCTCTATGGACGCGAAACCGAAGTCCAAATGTTGTTGAATGCTTTCGATCGGGTTGCCAGTGGTAGTTCTGAGCTCCTGCTAGTTGCAGGGTTTTCTGGCATTGGTAAAACAGCGGTGATGAATGAAGTGCATAAGCCGATGGCACGAGGTACCCGCATTGCGACCATGCGGCAGCGGGGCTACTTCATCAAAGGCAAGTTTGACCAATTCAATCGTAATATTCCATTTTCTGCATTTGTGCAGTCATTGCATGATTTGATGGGGCAGGTGCTCTCAGAATCCGATACCCAACTAGCTCAATGGCGAACCCAAATTCTGGCAGCTGTGGGAGAGAATGGACAGATTTTGATTGATGTCATTCCAGAACTAGAGCAAATTATTGGCAAACAGCCTGAGGTCACAGAGCTATCGGGTAGCGCAGCGCAGAATCGCTTTAATCGACTGTTCCAAAAGTTCATTAAAGTCTTTACCACGGCAGAACATCCCTTGGTGATATTTCTGGATGACTTGCAGTGGGCAGATTCAGCTTCACTTCAGTCGATTAAATTACTCATGGCTGACAATGGCTATCTGCTGATGTTGGGAGCCTATCGAGATCATGAGGTATCACCTGCTCACCCATTGATGCTGACCGTGGAGGAGCTTAAAAAATCGAGCACGATTATCAACACGATCACCCTAGCTCCACTGACGTTTGACGACACAAATCACTTGGTGGCGGATACGCTGAAATGCTCACCGGAACTGGCGCAGCCCTTGACCGAGTTAATCGATCGCAAAACAAAAGGCAATCCCTTTTTCACCACTCAGTTTCTCAAAGCTTTACATGAAGAAGGACAGATTCGCTTCGATCGCGATCGCTGTTATTGGAACTGTGATATTGCCCAAATTAATACGCTATCCCTCACCGATGACATTGTTGAGTTTATGTCGTTGCAGTTGCAAAAACTGCCCACCCAAACGCAACAGGTGCTCAAATTAGCAGCTTGTATTGGCAACCAATTTGATTTAGCAACGTTGGCGATCGTGTCGGAACAATCACCCATTGCTGCTGCGACTGCCCTATGGAAAGCACTACAAGAAGGTTTGATTTTACCTACGAGCCAAGTCTATAAATTCTTTCAAGGCGCGGAACTGTCAGACACCGAGCAGACCGCTAATCCAACCTATCGATTTCTGCACGATCGCGTTCAACAAGCGGCTTACTCACTCATTCCTGAAGCTCAGAAGCAAGCAACCCATTACCAAATTGGTAAACTGCTGTTGGAAAATCTGTCGGTTACAGAACGGGACGACAGAATTTTTGATCTGGTGAACCAAACTAACCTGGGAAAATCCTTAATCAACAGTGAATATGAAAATAACCAGCTTGCTGAACTCAATTTAAGAGCAGGTCGAAAGGCAAAAGCAGCAACAGCCTATGAATCTGCCAAGAATTACTCCCTAGTTGGGATTGGCCTGTTAAAAACTGATGCTTGGACAACTCAGTATTGTCTCGCGTTTGGTCTACATTGCAATTTAGCAGAAGCCGCTTTAATGAGTGGCGATTTTCAATTATTAGACGAAACAATATTAACATTACTTGAATTTGCTCATTCAAGCATTGATCAAGCCAAAATCTATCCGTTGAGAGTGGATCAATATTCACTGCAAGGGCAGTTTTTAGAGGCTATTCAGGCAGGATTAGCAGGGTTAGAGAAGCTGGGAATTAGCATCAATCGTGAGGCGTTAAAACAACTGGCGCAAGATGAATTTACTACTGTTGAAGTCAGCTTAAAAGATCGTCCGATCGCTACATTGCTAGATTTGCCTCTGGCAACGAATCCAGAAGTTCGAGCTGCGATCGAATTATTGATTATTTTGCAACCACCCGCCTATATTGTCTCTGATTTTGATCTATACAGTTTCGTGACTTTCCGAGCTGTTCATTTATCAGTGGAACAGGGGAATACAGCTGCATCTATCAAAGCCTATGCTTCCTACGGCTTTCTGATTGGGCTACTCCATGTTCAGTACCAGCGGGCAACAGAATTCGCTGATCTGGCTCTGGGACTCAGCTATAAACTCAACGATAAATTCCAGCGATCGCGGGCTTGCTTTCTATCTAGTTACGCCATTCAAGTGTGGGCCAAACCCATTCAAGGCGCGCCTGAGATCAACTATCAAGGGTTCCTGGCAGGATTGGAATCTGGAGAGATCATTCATGCCGGATACAATCTATACGGTAATATCCTGAATCGACTATTTCAGGGTGAAAACCTGGCAGATCTGGCGATCGATATTGATCAATATTGGCTCATAGGTGAGAAGCTACAGCATGACTTCTTGCTGAGTATGCTTGCCGCTGCTCGTTTCTTTGTCAATTCACTTTTGCAACCTTTAGATACAGAGGTTCTGATCACAGCCGAGCAAGCTTGGGTAGAGCGTTCTCAGGCATTGCAATCCTATACAGCCTTGGGTACCTACTACATCCTGCAAATGCATCGTGCCTGCTTGCTTCAAGGGTTCAAGCCAGATACACATTATCTGACAGAAGCAGGTAAGTTTCTGGGTGGCTGTGCGGGCTTTACTAGCTCAGCTGGCTACTACTACTACAGTTCTCTGATTCTGTGCAATTGCTATCCAAGTTTGTCAGACCCAGAGCGTCATGAGGCATTGCAGCAAATTGAAATCAATCAAGCTCAACTCCAAGTCTGGTCAGAAAGCTGTTCAGAAAACTTCCTGCACAAATATTACCTAGTGGAAGCAGAGCGATCGCGAATTACAGGCAAACATTTAGACGCACTCGATCTTTATGATCGTGCCATTGCCGAAGCAAAAGCAAATGGCTATATCCAGGAAGAAGCACTCGCCTACGAACAAGCTGCCAAGTTCTACCTCAACTGGGGGAAAGAAAAAGTTGCCGCAGGCTACATGCAAGACGCTTACTATTGCTATGCTCATTGGGGAGCCAAAGCCAAGACAGCAGATCTCGAAAAGCGCTACCCCTATTTATTGCATCCCATTCTGCAACAAGCTGCCCAAACTTTAAATCCTCTAGAAACGCTGGTTACCCTTGCCGCTCCTAATACTTCGATTCATGCCTCTACGCAAGTTAACCACTTATCTTGCAGCATCAATATTGCTTTAGATTTTGCCGCAATTCTCAAAGCCTCTCAAGTAATTTCTGGCACGATTCAATTAGACGATCTGCTCCAAAAACTCACCCAAATTGTGCTGCAAAATTCTGGAGGCGATCGCTGCGCTTTGCTTTTGCCTAATCACAATGGAGAATGGCAGGTACGAGCCATTGCCACACCAGAAACCACAGAACTTTGCCAGGAAGCTCTCGACGATCATCCGAGTTTGCCCGTTCAACTGATTCACTACGTTAAAAACACCCAACAAGTGGTGGTCGTGCATAATTGCCAAACCGATCTCCCGGTGTTGGATCAGTATCTAACTCAGCAGCAGCCCAAGAGTGTTTTGTGCCTGCCCATTATCAATCAGGGGCATTTACTCGGTATCCTGTACTTAAAAAATCGCTTCACAGGGGATGTGTTTACTAGCGATCGCATCCTCATTGTTAACTTCCTCTGCACCCAAGCGGCCATCTCCATCGAAAACGCTCGTCTCTATCAACAAGCTCAAGACCATGCTCAGCAACTAGAACAATCCCTGGAAAAGTTGCAGGCCAGCGAAACCCGCTTTCAGAAACTTGCCAACAACGTTCCTGGTATGATCTATCAAATTCAGATTGGAGTTGATGGTTCTTCTTCGATCCCCTACGTCAGTTCTGGCTGTCAAACGCTCTACGAAGTAGCAGCAGAGGATTTGATGTCAGGGAGATACAGTCTGCGTGACTTTGAACATCCTGATGACAAAGCCGAGGCTTTTCAGGCAGTTGTCAAGTCGGCTCAAACGCTTACCCCATTTTGTCATGAGTGGCGGATCATTGCGCCTAACGGGAATGTGAAATGGGTAAGAGCCCTTTCGCAACCGGAACGTAGAGAAGATGGGACAACTGTTTGGGATGGTATGCTGATCGAAATCACCGATCGCAAACACATTGAGGCCGAGCGTCAGCAAGCTGAAGCCATGATGCGTCTGAGTGAAGAACGGTATCGCTCTCTAATTACAGTGTCTTCTCAAATTGTCTGGATCGCAACCCCCGATGGACTCAGCGTCACATCCCCTAACTGGTGTACCTACACAGGACAGAGCTTGGACAAACTCAAGAACTTTGGCTGGTTAGAAGCACTTCACCCCGATGATATTGATTTCGTAGGTAGCGTCTGGAATCATGCTCGCGAGACGAAAAGTTTTTACAAAATTGAATATCGGATTCGGGCCGCAGACGGCAGCTATCGATACTTTGATGTTCAGGGTGTGCCTATCATAGGAGAGGATGGCAATATTCGGGAGTGGATCGGAGCCTGCGCTGATATTGACGATCGCAAACGCACTGAGAACGACCTCATCCAGAAGTCTGAAGAACTGGCGCAGGCCTTGAAAGATTTACAAAGCACCCAACTGCAAATGGTGCAAAGTGAAAAAATGGCATCACTCGGTAATTTGGTCGCAGGCATCGCCCACGAAATCAATAACCCGATCGGATTCCTCAATGGCAGCATCAGTAACGCCGAAGACTATGTACAAGATCTCCTTGGACATCTCGCCCTGTACCAACAACATCATCCCAATGCTGCTATCCCGGTTCAAGACCATGCGGAAGACATTGACCTGGAATTCTTGAGTATAGATTTACCCAAGTTGTTGACCTCGATGAAGGGTGCCACCGATCGCATCAAGTCAATTAGCACTAGTCTTCGTGCCTTCTCCCGTGCGGACACAGAACACAAAGTCAGGGCTAATCTGCATGAAGGCATTGACAGTACACTGTTAATCTTGAAATATCGTCTCAAGGCAAATGAACATCGTCCAGCGATTCAAGTAACTCAAAACTATGGTGATTTACCGCTAGTTGAATGCTTCCCTGGACAGTTAAACCAGGTATTTATGAACATCCTGGCAAACGCGATTGATGTCTTTGATGAGGCCGCCCAACAGTCTTCCTTTACAGATCTAGAAGCCAACCCTCAAAAAGTGACAATTCACACTGCACTAGTTGACCAAAATGTAGTCGAAATTCGCATTCACGATAACGGCAAAGGTATGTCCGAGTCAGTAAAAGCCCGAATTTTCGATCATTTGTTCACCACGAAAGGCGTAGGCAAAGGAACCGGATTGGGGTTGGCGATCGCCCGTCAAATTGTAGTAGAAAAACATAGTGGCACTTTGGAGGTGCAGTCTAAGCTGGGTCAGGGTACTGAGTTCCATATCCGCCTGCCAATGTGAGTTAAATGGCTACTGATGAGCTGAGTCAATTCCCTATCCGGTTGAGAAAATCCTCGACTTGCATCTTTGCCTGCTCGATCTCCTGGTGCGACTCTGAAGAGCCGGAGTTAAAGACAGCGCCATTGAACATGGTAATCTGCAAGCAACAGAGCAGAGTCAGAAGATTCCGATACTACACAACCAAGTGGTGGTGTTTTCCAAGAACAACCTCCCCCTGGCACGCATCAACATTAAGCGAGCGATCGTGCTTCTAGTCACGGGACAAGCGGAATCCTTGGAGTTCAGCAGTGTTCAGACCTGGGAAGTGCGTTCTCCCAGTGTTGTACTACAGGTACCTGAGCACATCCGTTTAACGAGTGGCAATCCCGAACGGCAATGGAAAGTACCACCAGTCAATCGTCGTGAAGTGTTCCGCCGCGATCACCACGCCTGCCAGTACTGCGGTAGTACCAAGCGTTTCACCTTGGATCACGTCATTCCTCGTTCTAAGGGAGGCACTCACACCTGGGACAACGTCGTGACCGCTTGTGAGAAGTGTAACTCTGCCAAGAGCGACCGCCTTCTGCTAAATCGGCTGGTGTAGGTTTGAGTCTTACCACTCCTGCCATTTGTTTGAGTTGTTGCCGCTTGGCAATCATGGGCCTGTAGCTTAACTGGAAAAGCGTCTGCCTTGCAAGCAGGAAGATGTCAGTTCAACTCCGACCAGAATCCATCAAATGGGACCATAGCTCAACTGGCTAGAGCGTCCGCCTTGCAAGCAGAAGGTTAGGAGTTCGAGTCCCCTTGGCTCCACTGTGACTGTTGTCGAAGCCGCTCCCTGCGGAGCTACCCGAAGTGGTGGAGGGGCTGGTTTGTGACACCAGTGATAGCGAGTACCCTACGGGAAACAAGCTACAACTCTCGTCAGTCACCCCACAGTGAAGTAGCGATCGCCCTATACTCTTACCTATCCATATCTGGACCGAAGTAGCTTATTTCATCCAGCTCTTTTGGGTCACTTGACTTGTATGTCTTTATGTTCCGTGCTACTGGATTTGACTTTGCTGGTACGCAATTACTCAACGATAGAATGAAGATTTCAAGCTTCAAAAACACCTAAGATTACGTCTGTACTATGAGTGTTTTCGGATTCTTTAGGCCAGAATACTATACTTGCATAGCCTCCAATGTTTGTCTGGTACTTAAGGCATCGGCAAATTAAATCATTACTCATCACTCCATGAATCATTTTATCTTTTGGGCACTTGGGTTTGGCACCTTATGGGTCGGTCTGAAGCTATTTGACGATGAGGTGATTCTGATTGTCTCTATTTTTGTCGGTGTCGGCTTCATCCTGGCTGGGCTGATTGCGGCTCCAGCCTCGCTACAAATTCCGATTGAAATTGCATCAGTGCTCGTCTTGTTCAATGTTTGTATGCAGTGTATTCAACGGGGCGATCGCTCTTGAGGCGCTCTCTACAACCTATAGCTAGAGAGCGCTTCATTCTTTCTAAGGGAGGTCTGCGAATCCTCTGCTCCCGCTTCAAACAAATGAACCTTTGGTGGACACCCTTTTCCTCTAGGTCAAAAATGGAGCTAAGCGGATTCGAACCGCTGGCCTTCTCAATGCCATTGAGACGCGCTACCAACTGCGCTATAGCCCCTTGTTTTCCTTATCAATTACATATATTGCCTTGCATTGTAGAGATTTGTCAAGTGAATCTGGAAACTTTCTGTGAGTTATAGCTGCTGGCAGGCAAGTTCAAAGGTGCGATACGGAGGTTGATTGCAGATAGTCTATCGTCTGCGAAAAGTGGTCTGGAAGCTGAGAAAGTCTTAAAATTAGAGACTGCTTGTTGCTCTTTAGTTATGTGACCTGTCTTAATCATGACTGAAACTCCCTCCAATCCCAATTTTCAGAATCCTCAAGCGGATGTAGATACAGATGCTTTGCTGAAATCGCTGCGGCGTAAGGAGGGGAGCTGGGTTGAGTGGGGCCAAGCTTGCCAGCAATTGCAGCGGGCAGGTTTAAATCCGCAGAAGATTTTTGAGGAAACGGGATTTGAGCCGATTCAGCAAAACCAAGTGATTGTAGCGTCACAGGTCTTTACCTCAATGGTGAATGCGGGAGTTGCAGACGCAACAAAACAGCACTTTGAGCGCAAAGGCAGTGATGTTCTGTATGAGTTTCGGATTTTGACTCAGAGCGATCGCGCCGCCGCCGCAGACCTGGCAGTGGAAAAAAATATTGATGTTGATGATGCCTACGAACTGGCGAAAGCCATGAAAGATTGGACGCGGGTCAGGACGTTGCCAGAGGGTTTCACCAAACATCCAGGAGATGCGATCGCCTATCAGTGTTGGAAATTAGCGCGACAACATGCAGATTTGCAGGACCGCTCTCGTCTCATCGCCAAAGGGTTTCGGTTTGTTCACAGCACTACAGCTCGGCAAAAGCTGGAACAATTACTCACTGACTTTAGCGTGGCTGCTTCACGTCCCGCGCCTCGCTTACCGATTTACCGTTTAGAAACCGATGAGGAAATGCCGCGAGTGCTGCCTGTTGTCGGCAAGCTACCTTTGACGCTAGATGATTTGCAATCGGTACCACTGACAGAAACAATTGGCGCGTTTGGCATGGTGAAATTTTCTGGGACTGGTGCTTGGGTCCCCGTGCCCGGTTGGAAAGTATTGCTGGCTGCTGAAGATCCAGTGGTGCTTTTGTGCGATAGTCACCAGTTACCTAGCCCTTTACCAGGCACACCAGAAGAAGTGTTAGTTGTGGTAGACCGAGCTCAGCGCCAGTGGGATGCCAACAGCTATTTCTTGGTTGCTCAAGAGCAGAATCTAGAGTTGCAATGGTTTGAGGAAGCACCTAGCATCTCTCTCTTAGGTCAAATGATTTTAGTAGTTCGTCCCAAGCGGATCGTAGATGAGGGCCTCACCAAGGACGCTTGGCAGATTGACGAATAGTTTGTCGTTAGAGATTTGTCAGGAAATCTTGAAAAAATATTTGGGCGTTGAGAGTAAATTGCAGATAAAACTGTCATAATGGATACAGAAAGAAAAACAAAATCGTTCATTTCTTGGTAAGTTTAGTGAATTTCAACGAACAAAACCCAAGGAACGGAAGTAGGGAGTGATCCCGAAGGAACGCGCCTCAGAACACTACAGTCCTAAGTTGAGGCGAAAATCATGCAATTGACCTATCGTGGTAGCAAATACGAAACCAATTCTCCTGCCGTTGAAACCAGTGTTGGAGAGACTGGCAAATATCGGGGTTTAGATTGGCGTTTCCGGAATCTTAAAAAAGCGCCTATCCAACAACCTAGCTTGGAATTGAAGTATCGGGGTGTGGCTTATCGGACCCACGAGGCTTCTCAACCCAGTGAAACTCCTGTGGTTGCAGCAACTTCGGTTGAGCCTGTGAAGGTGAGTGGTTTATCCACTGAAGACAGAGCCCGCACCCGGATGTTGCAACAAAATCATCTAATCAAGAACCGTCAGCAAACGCTACTCAGCCGTTCTGCTGCTGAGGTAGGACTGACCAGCTTGAATGACTACTGGAACCATATTCAGGGCGGCATCCACCCCACATTTCGGCTCAACTATGAGCGCAGTCATGTTTCTCTCAGCTAGTTCATCGTGGTAGTGCCTAGGTAAGCTTTGCTTACCCCCATTACCTGAAAATTTAAACTTGCCCCTGCAATGCGGGGGTATTTTTTTAGGTAAAGTCAGCTTTTTGGGGTTGGTTTCTGCTAATACAGGGAGGAACCTGCTTACATCTGGGCCAAGAGCTGCTTGTATGTCTTCACAGCTTTATGATTTGATTTTGCGTCATTGTCGTCTATTGCGATCGCCCGATTCTCTAGAGTCTGTAGATGTGGCGATTCAGGGAGGTAAGATTGCTGCGATCGCCCCTAATTTGAAGGCGACAGCGCTGCAAGAATTGGATGTACAGGGGCAATTAGTCAGTCCACCATTTGTGGAATCTCATGTCCATCTGGACTCAGCTTTGACGGCGGGAGAACCGCGCTGGAATCAGAGTGGTACCTTGTTTGAGGGAATTGAGATTTGGCGAGAGCGGAAGCAAAGTTTGACGCTGGAGGATGTCAAGCAACGGGCGATCGCCACGCTGAAACAGCAAGCAATGCAGGGAGCGTTGTTTGTCCGCAGTCATGCCGATGTCAGTGAAGCGAATTTGACCGCATTGCAAGCTTTGCTGGAAGTCCGGGAGGAAGTAAAAGATTGGATGACGCTGCAAGTGGTGGCGTTTCCTCAAGATGGCATTTATGGTGGTCCCAAAAATGAAGCATTAATGGAAGAAGCCCTGAAGATCGGGGTGGATGTAGTAGGAGGGATTCCTCATTATGAACTGACGCGAGAAGATGGGGTGCGATCGGTGCAGCGAGTGTTTGAGTGGGCGCAGCAGTACGATCGCTTGATTGATATACATTGTGATGAGATTGATGATGATCAATCCCGGTTTTTAGAAGTCATAGCAGCTTGTGCGATTCGCGCTGAGTTAGGACCACGGGTGACGGCGAGCCACACCACAGCATTTGGGTCTTATAACAATGCCTATGCCTACAAGCTAATGGGTTTCCTACAGCGGGCACAGCTCAATTTCATTGCTAATCCGTTGATCAATATCACGTTGCAAGGGAGAACGGATACTTATCCGAAACGGCGGGGTGTGACACGGGTGAAGGAGTTATGGCAACAGGGGTTGAATGTGAGTTTGGGACATGATTGTATTCAAGACCCCTGGTACAGTTTGGGCACTGGAAACATGCTGGATGTGGCATTTATGGCGGTGCATGTTTGCCAAATGACAGGGATGTCTGAAATTGATGCCTGCTATGACATGGTGACTTGGCATGGAGCCAAAACGCTGCATTTAGAAGAGGAGTATGGGGTAGAGGTAGGGAAGCCTGCGAATTTAATTGTGTTGAATGCGAGCGATCGCTATGATGCCATTCGCCGGAGAGCAGAGGTGAGATATGTGATCTCGCGAGGGAGATTGTTAGCAGAGATGGAGTCGGCAAAGATGAGTTGGTATGGGTGATGGTGTTGATTATCTTTGGGGAATCTGAGCCTTGGGGGCACCTGCCCCCAAACCCCCGCTGAGGGACGGTTGCGTCCCCCAGACCCCCTCCAAAAGGATATATACACTCATTTTTCTTTAAGCTCTCCTTCTTTTTAGAAAAGGGCTGGGAGAGAGGAGCATATTGTGGGTTAGGTGATCTACTCTTGATGGTCTAAGCCAGGATTGGGTTGCTTGAAGGGTAGAGCTTCGTTGATATTGTCCATTTCTTGTTGTTCTAGCTCGTTGACTTCTCGGATGTACGATCGCAGGATTTGACTGAGGCGTTTGTCGTAGAAGCGGTGCAGGCTGTGGTTAGGGGTGGCGGGGAAGCCTCGGCGTTTTTTGTGGCGACCCCCTGCACCAGGGTCAAAGGTTTGGATGCCGTTGGCGATCGCCCATTCAATCGGGGTGTAGTAGCAAGCGTCGAAGTGGAGGCAGTCGATATCTTGTTGGCTGCCCCAGTAGCGCCCATAGAGGCGATCGCCTTTGGTGAGGCAGAAGGACATCCCCATTGGCTGACGGGGGTCTTGTTCACTGTAGGCAGCGACGAAGACAACACGATGACGATAATGGGGGTGCAGTTGCTCGAAGAAGCGGCGCGTTAGGTATTTGCTACCCCACCAACCGAATTTGTCGCAGGTGTCGGCGTAGTAGGTATACATCAGCGAGAACAGGGAGTTGGGGATATCGTCTCCAGTGAAGGTTTTGAGGGTCAGACCTGCTTTCTCAACGGCTTTGCGTTCTCGTTTGATGTTGCGGCGCTGGTTGGCGTTGAAGACATTTAGGTAGTCATCAAAGTTTTGGAAGCCGAGGTTGCTCCAGATAAAGCTATGGTGCAGCCATGCCGTGAAGCCATGCCGCTCTAAAACAGGTCGCCAATCAGGATCAACATAGAGGAAGTGACAACCAGAAATACGATTACGACCGCAGAAGTGGTCGATCTCGTCTAGCATCAGCTCCACAATCGCGTCTTCATCTTCGCCAGGAGCAATCAAAAAGCGATACCCTTCAGCAGGGGTGAAAGGGGACATGCCGAGCAGTTTGGGGTAGTAGCTGATGCCTAGGCGCTGGGCTAAGTCGGCCCACTGATGGTCGAAGACAAACTCGCCGTAGCTGTGGCCTTTGATGTAGAGCGGGGCTACAGCGATCAAGTGGCGATCGCGCCAAACCGTGAGGTGATTGGGCAACCAGCCTGCTTTGGAGGTGGCGCTGCCCGAAGTTTCCATGTTGTTGAGCCAGTCCCACTCAAAAAACGGCGTTTTTAGAGGTAGGGCTAAAGCGTCCCATTCGGCCTGGGGCACCTCAGAAACTTTGTTGATCCAAGCGAGGGAATAACGAGGCTGGAGTTGTTCGACCATGATTGCTGGAGTTAGGGCCATCCGCTCTCTAGCGTAATTCAATCTTTTCAGCGTTGCAGGCGATAGTGGAGAAAAACTTCTGGGCCGTTGGTTTCAGCCGAGAGCAATTCTAGGTGGGGGGCTAAGTCTGCGGGGAAGCCCAAACCTTGCACCGGAGTCGGCGCGATCGCTCCCCCCAAAATCAACGGGCAAACCGTGAGCCACAATTCATCAATCAAATCCAGTGCCATCAAGGAAGCCACCAACTCCCCCCCGCCCAGCACCGCTAAACGCTGAATCCCCAACGCTAACAACTGCTGAAACGCATCTTGCCAGTCCAAGGTTTGCCCAGCTGTCTCAGCTACCAAAATTCGCTCAAAATTCGTTTTTTCCTGCCAAGCTGTAGCGCCAGCGGTGGTCGTGAGTAACCAACGAGGGACAGGCTGCTGAAAAAAACGCAGATTCGGGTCAAATTCAGCAAAGCGAGAGCACACCATCTGCACAGGTTGAGGTGGCTGGCCTTGCTGCGATCGCATCTCCAGCAGGTCCGGGTGAGACACCCGCAGCGTTGTGCCATAAGCGCGCAACGTCCCCGCTCCAAACAGCACCGCATCCGCCAGAGCCACCTGCTGTTCCAGATGGGCTTTGTCTGCCGCCGAGCCAAAGCGGGCAGGCGATCGCTTCACATCGGCAATTTTGCCATCCGCACTCATTGCCAACACCACCGTCGTATGCGGTCGCATCCAAGCAGAATCAACCATAAGTTTGTTTAGACTAGACAAGGTTGAGAACAATCGTACCGATGGTGTCAGTCAAAGAAGCAGAATATTGGGAACAGCGATATCACGAAGGCACAGACCGCTGGGACATTGGCCAAGCCGCCCCTCCCTTTGTCAGCCTCCTCAGTTCACCTACCGCCCCCAAACCAGGCCGAGCTGCGGTTTTGGGTTGCGGACGCGGGCATGATGCCCTGTTATTTGCCGCGCATGGTTTTGCCGTGATTGGGTTTGACTTTGCCCCAGTCGCGATCGCCTCCGCCACTGCCTTAGCCCAAGCCAACCACAGCTCAGCCCAGTTCCTCCAGCGCGACATTTTTGATTTAGCCGCCGAATTTCCGGGCGAGTTTGACTACGTGATTGAGCATACCTGCTTTTGCGCGATCGCCCTGGAACAGCGACCTGCCTATGTGCAACTCGTCCACACCCTGCTCAAACCCCAAGGCCAACTGCTAGGGCTGTTCTTCACCCACACCCGTCTCGGCGGCCCTCCCTTTGGCATCACACCCACCGAAATCCAGCAGTACTTTGAACCCACCTTTCAACTTCTGGACCTAACCCCTGCCACAAACTCAGTTCCAGAGCGGCAAGGCGAAGAACACTTGGCTCATTTTCAACGCCGAGACTAGCTGATTGGAGCCAAGCACTCTCCACTCGATCCGCAGGAGACACGCTCTCTTCGTAGAATGTAGTCAGGGTCACAAACACCAATTGTCAAAATATCGCATCCCATGAATCCACTCGTTGAAGCAGTTACCGCCCTCGATAACAAACTATCCAACCGCTATATCGACCTCGATCCAGGCGGCTACTTCATCATCTACATCGATCGCGAAGCCAACCAAATCTGCGCTAAACACTACACCAACACCATCAACGATCGCGGACTCGCCACTGACCCAGAAACAGGCGAAGTCATCCCAGTGCGAGGCAAAGTAGAGCGAACCCACACCAAAATTTACAGCGGCAGAAGCGCCAAAGAACTCTGCATCCAACTCTTTGAATCCCAAGAACCCAGCCTCGTCACCAAGCTCGACCACGCCGCCTACCTAGGTCGAGAATTGGTCCGAGCCGAGATCGCCATGCTCTCAGGGCAGGAATATGTGCAGGATTGAGAGGGAAGTGCTGAGTGCTGTTCGCGAAGCGTGCGCGTAGTGCTGAGCGCTGAGGGCTGAGAAGTTAGGAGCCAGGAGTCAGAAGTCAGAGAGAGAGGAGTGAGGAGTGAGGGGTGAGGAGTTGGAGTCAGAAATCGGAAAGTGAGGAGTGAGGAGTGAAAAAATAAGACTCGAAACACCCACAACTCAACTCGTTTGGAGGGGGTCTGAGGGACGCAACCGTCCCTCAGCGGGGGTTTGGGGGCAGGTGCCCCCAAGGCTCGATGCTAAGCCTTAGACTGTAAATATAGATAGAAATAGTAAGTTGCCATTGGAATCACCGTTGCAGCAACCAGCAACCCGATCACCCAAACCAAAGAACTACCCCGTTCCTGCTCAGTTTTCTCCGCCGTAGCAAACGTCCCCTCTACCCGTACATTGTCCACAACTTGAGGAGGGCCAGGGTCAGGTCGTCCGGACAGCACTGCCACCAAGCGATCGCTCACATCCAGAAATGCCTGATTGTAGTTGTCACCCTGCACCAACGGCAGCAACAACGTTTCTTGAGCCACACTTTGCGCGATCGCATCCGACATCAGCGTCTTCACCTGATCGCCCGTCCGAATTGCCGCCTGATTGGTCACCTTATCTAACACCAGCAATGTTTGCTTCGCTTGAGCCTCAGGTGTGGGGAACCATCGCTCAAACAGCTTGTTCGTAAACCCTGCTGGATTCTCGTCATAGTCAAGGCGACGGATGATCACCAATCGCACTTCATTGCCTGTTTGCTTCGATAAATCTTCTAGCTCTTTCGTAATTTTGCCTTCATTCAAGCGGCTAATCACATCCGCCTGATCGAGCAGCAACGTCTCCGGAGGTGAGCTAGGCATTTCATAAATTCCAGTGGCACTAGCAGGAAGAGCCACCAACTGCACAGCCAATACCATTAGCGCTAGGGATAGAACCCAGCGTTGAAGTAAATCACTCCAACGGTGAATGTGAATGAGGAACTGTCTCATACGCACGTATCTCTAAACCGATGTTTTCACCATACACTGCTTAGACAAAACGTGAACAATTATTACGGAGATTAAAGAATGAAAACAGAGCGACCCCAGAGCATCATCAGCAACCTCATCAGTCACTTTGTTTGCGGGTAGCCAGTGGACTTTAAGCAATGCTGCTATATTTCTTTACTTAAAAAATCAATTCTATATCGCTGTCTGCTTGACTGGGAAAGCCTTTCAGGCTCAGCTTCTACTAATGGAGACAGCATTGATTTTACTAATTTATTGAATTGAGGCTCTCATTTACAGACCTACACCATTAGAATGATAAATTTTCTCTTTTCAGCCTTAATTATCAATCTTGAGTCAGAGGAAGCGATACATCTGTTTTTCTAGGCTAGACATAACAAGTGAAGAGCTTGTAACAATTCTGAATTTCAATAAAGTTTAATACTTGTCGAGACAGGAGTTTTTATGGCCAACAAAAAGAAGGAAGAAAAGGGTAAACAGGGTTTTGCTTCTATGGACGAAAAGAAGCAACGTGAGATCGCTAGCATGGGTGGCAAAGCTGCTCATGAAAAAGGGACAGCTCATGAATTTAGTCCTGAAGAAGCCAGAGAAGCAGGCCGTAAAGGGGGCGAAACTGTAAGCCAAGACCGCGAACATATGGCAGAAATTGGCCGAGAAGGTGGTCGCAATAGCCACAAAAACCGCTAGTTTTATAGTACAAGCTGATTTGAGTCTGATCCAAGATGAAAGCTCCGGTTACAACTGGGGCTTTTATCTTGAATCAAGAATAATCAGCAACCAAACTTGACGATTCATTTGCCGTTTTCTTGGCAGGGCGATCGCTCTAAACAACTTCAATTTAACCCTCATTCTTTCTGAGAAAAACTGCTGTAAAGTTAATTGAAAAATCGTTAGTTCAAAACAAAGAATTAGCGATCTTTCTTGACTTTAGTAATAGCGATCGCTCTCCTGATTAAAACTCACCCGATTGGTTCAGTCATCTGGGCGAAATGCGGTACCTCTGATCCGCAGTATCTTTAAACTATGGAATTGAGCTGGGAGGGCACCTGCAATGGCAGAAAAACTCTTGCTAGCAATGATCATTACTTGCTTGTTAAGTCTAGGTTTAAGGACGGCTGAGACTGTTACTCCCTCTTCAGCGTCTTCATTTATGAGCTTTCGCCTGACTTCTGACGTACCACTGTTTCATCCTTAAGGGACCAAGTAGCACCAGAGCATTTAGGTGGGGGCGATCGCAAGCTTTCGCGATCGCTGTGCATACTCAGCGAATATAAGTTTCTATACAAGCTGTGTCCTACTGATACTAAAGGGAACTCTAGAAATGAGTGGAGTTTAGAGAACCCTGCGGAGAAACAGCAGATGTACGACTATGAGATCCTGCAACGATATTTAGAAGGCGAGCGGGACTTCCAAACTGCTAATTTGAGTCGGCTCAACTTAGCAGGTGCTAGCCTCGCAGGCATTAATCTCACGGCTGCCAATTTAGTTGCTGTTAATTTGTTCTCAGCCTATCTCACAACTGTAAACTTCAGTCGGGCATTGCTAACAGGTGCTAATTTGAGTCGAGCTTTCTTGTATGGAGCGAACCTGAGTTTTGCCAAACTAGCAGCAACGAACTTGACCGAAGCAGATTTAACCAAAGCCAATCTGAAAGGGGCATTTCTTGCCAAAGCCAATTTGAAGAGTGCCAAGCTGAGCGGTGCCAATTTAGCAGGCGTCAATCTCAGTGCTGCCAACTTGCAAGGGGTAAATTTGTGTAGTGCGGATCTGCGGGGCATTAACTTGCGTGCGGCTAACCTGAGTGGGGCTAACCTCAATTGGGCGAATCTGAGTGGGGCTAGGTTAAGCGGAGCCAACTTGAGAGGCGCAAGCTTAAATGGTATCAAGCTGAGTCGAGCTTACTTAAATGGAGTTGATTTGAGTGGCATGGATCTCAACGGGGTCAACTTAAGCGAGGCCAAACTCAGTGGTGCCAACTTACAAGGCGCAAATCTTGCTGCCGCCAACCTGAAGGAAGCGCAGTTACGAGTTACCGTCTTGATTCAGGCCAGCTTGCGTGCAGCCAACTTAGAAGGCGCTAACTTGCATGGGGCTGAGTTGACAGAGGCAGATTTCCAGCAAGTGCTCTACGATGAATTTACCCAGTTTCCCCCCGGATTCAATCCCATTGCTCACGGAGCACGCAGAGAACTCTCGGTTTGAAGCTTTAGGTTTTTTCCAGATAGGGGCCTAGATAGGGTAGTGGATGCATGAGATCACCCTAAGAGGGAGGTAGTAGAGTGCTTCAGCCACTACGATGAAGCGCTATAACATCCCCTACTTAGAATTAATTTTATGTCTCCTGCTCCTGCTCCCGCTCATCGCCCAACCAAACGCATCCTAATTGTCGATGACATGCCCGATAATTTATCGCTTTTGGAAGCAATTTTGACCGAAGAAGGATTTGAGGTAGAGAGCGCCAAAAACGGTAAATCTGCTCTCGCCTTAGTAGAGTCTTCACCGCCTGACTTAGCGCTGATCGATGCCATGATGCCCGGAATGGATGGGTATGAGTTGACGCGGCGGATTCGGCAAAACCAAAACATACCCTTTATTCCTGTGCTTTTAATTACGGCTTCTGAGAATGCTAGTGCTCCGGCAGGGTTGGATTTGGGAGCTAATGACTTCATTCGCAAACCGATCGACTATGACGAGCTAATGGCAAGGATTAATGCATTTTTGCGCTTGAAAGACACGATGAGCTCTTCATAATGCAACTCGGTGCGTTTGCGAAATGCGCGCGATCGCTCTAGTGCTGCCTAGCGTTTAATTTCTCGCGGTAAAGTAACGGTGAAGGTAGAACCAACCCCAAGCTGTGAAGTTAGCTCAATTTTGCCTTGCATCAGATTAACCAACTGAGAGACGATCGCTAAACCCAATCCGGTGCTGTCTGGAACTTGCATACCATTGTTTTCAGCCCGATAGAAGGGATCGAAAATGAGTGCCTGTTCTCCTGGCGCAATGCCAATTCCTGTGTCCCTGACCACAAGGGACCACTGGCGATCGCCTAAACTCTCACAAATGAGCCAAATGGTGCCTGACTCGGTGTAGCGAATGGCATTGCTCAGGAGATTAGTGACAATTTGCTGGAGACGTAGCGGATCTGTCAACACCTTGGTAGGGGCGCGATCGCAATCAACCACGAG
>DATNPE010000400.1:0-15195 GCA_036703355.1 Allocoleopsis sp.
TTATCGAAGGAGGCGATCGCTTCTTCGTACTGTTGCACTTCCAGCAGCGCCAAGCCTCGGTTCATCCAAGCTACGGCATCATCCGGTTGGTACTGCACCGCTTTGTCGAAGGACTTGAAGGCTTCTTTGGGTTGTTGCAAAGTGCCGAGAGCTACACCTCGGTTGACCCAAGCTTCGTGATAGTCGGGCTTTAGCTCTAAGGCTTGGTCGAAGGAGGCGATCGCGTTTTCGTAGCGCTTCAGGCGACCCAAGGTTAGACCACGGCTCAGCCAAGCTTTGTAGTTCTCTGGCTCGGTTTGCACCACTCTCTCGAAGGCAGCGAAAGCAGCATCATACTGGCGCAATTCTTTCAGGGCTAGACCGCGCTGGTAAATGGCTTCCGTGTGATTGGGGTTGAGTTCCAACACTTTATCAAAGGCGGCGATCGCTTCTTCATAACGCTCGGTTTCAAAGGCGCGATTGCCTTGCTCTAGAAACTCATCGGGCCGCAGGAATAGCTCTGGGCGGTTGGTTTGGAGAGTCGTGAGTTGCTCAGCCAGGGTTTGCAATTGTGGCTGAATTTCCGACTGCACCGTTGTAATTTGGGTGGTAATTTGCTCGCCGAAAGCCTGCAATTGGGGTTGGATTGCCGATTCCAAAGTAGTAATTTGGTCGCGCAGGGTTTGCAGTTGCTCTTGAGCCGATTTGAGTGCGTCCATTTGCTCGTTCAGGCTTTGCAGTCTTTGCTGCATCTCCGCCATGAAGGATTCGGCAATGAATTGAGGCGATATCTCGGCCAGCTGCTTTAAGATTTGATCCTTCTGTGCCTGTGCCCCTGTTTGTAAGTCGTTGAGTCGAGCCGCAAAGTCTGTCTGTAATTGGTCTAGATTCTGGAGCCTTGCTGCCTGCTGCTGGCTAGCATCGCTCTGGAGTCTTGCCAACTGGGTGGCGAATTCGGTTTCAGCGCGGTCCAGATTACCGACAATCTGCGTGCTCTTTTGTTGAGCCTGAGTTTGCGCGTCTTGCTGCAACTGCGCCAACCGAGCGGCAAAGTCGGTCCGCACTTGCTCTAGATTGCCCAAGCCTTGATCCTTTTGTTGTTGCACTGCTGCTTGCAGCCCTGCCAGTTGGTTGGCAAAGTCCTGCTGTGACTTTTGCAATTGCTGAAGCAGTTGTTCTTGCTGTCGCTGGGCGTTGCTGTAGAGCAATTCCAGACGAGGCGCAAAATCGGATTTTTGTTGCTCCAGACCTTGGAATACTGTTTCTTTGTGCTGTTGAGCGCTGGCTTGCAGTTGAGCGAGTTCGGCAGCAAAGTCAGAACGAACGCGATCGAGGTCGCCGATGCCTTGATCTTTCTGTTGTTGTACTGCGGCTTGCAGGGCTGCCAGTTGTGCGGCAAAGTCCTGTTGCGATCGCCGCAATTGTTGCAATACCTGTTCTTGCTCTTGGCGAGTGGCAGCTTGTAGTTCAGCTAAGTGAGGCGCAAAACCAGACTTGAGCTGTTCCAGGTCTTGCAGAATCGTGTCTTTGTGTTGTTGCGCTCCCGCTTGTAACTGAGCCAGTTGGGCAGCGAAATCAGCCCGAACTGTTTCTAAGTCGCCCACGCCTTGGTCCCGCTGTTGTTGCAAGCTGGCTTGTAAATCGGTAAGCTGCATGGCAAAGTCTTGCTGCCACTGCTGAAGTTTCTGCAAGACTTGCTCTTGTTGCTGTTGAGCCGCAGCTTGGAGCTGAGCTAAGTGACCTGCAAAGTCAGCCCGAACTTCTTCCAGGTTGCCTAAGCCTTGCTCTTTTTGCTGCTGGACGGAGGTTTGCAAATCGGTAAGCTGGGTCGTAAAAGCTTGAGCCGATCGCTGGAGGTCTTGCAACACTTGTTCTTGCTGCCGTTGGGCGACGCTGTGCAGTTCGGTCAGTTGTGGCGTTAGCTCAGCCTTCACTGTTTCCAGGTCTTGCAGCGTCACATCGCGACGTTGTTGAGCAGCCGCGACAAACTCTGACAACTGCCCGACGAAGTGCTGCTCTGATTGGTGCAGTTTCTCTAGTACTTCGGCTTGCTGCCCAGCGAAGTGTTGTTCTGACTGGTGTAGTTTTTCCAACACTTCTGCTTGCTGCCCGACGAAGTGCTGCTCCGATTGATGCAGTCTTTCTAGCACTTCTGCCTGGTGATGCTGTGCAACTGTATGCAGTTCGGTGACTTGCGGGGTGAATTCGGCTTTGACCGCTTCCAAATCAGCGACGATCGCGTCTTTGTGTTGCTGGGCGATCGCTTGCAGTTGCGTCAGTTGCGCTGCAAAATCCCGTTCTGCCGTCTCGAAGCTTTCCAGCGTTTCAGCTTGGCGGGTCTGACTGCCCGATCGCAGGGCGGCAATGTGCTCAGTAAAATCTGATTCAAACTCAGCGAGCCGTTGTTTGGCGGTTTGGAGCTGGGCTTGTAGCTCGGTTAGCAATTGCGATTTGGTTTCGCTTAAGTCGGTCGCAAGATCGGCGAGATGGCCTTTTTCTTGGGCCATGCGTTTTTGCAGGTTCTCGGCTTCATGCTCCACCCGATCGGCGATCGCTTGGGCCGCGTCTAGGACTTCTCTAGCATCCTCAGTGGCTTTGGTGACTTGCACTTCCAGCGTGCCCAGCTCTTCAATTTGCTCTTTGGCCCGGACCGCAATTTCGTTAATCACGGCGCGACGCAGGAACCAGAGGGTGGCGATCGCAGTTCCCAACAGCACGATCAGAACTGTCAGCAAGACATTAAATAAGGTCAGGGCACGTCCTAAAGTGCGGTTCACTTCCGCTTGTACTTGCGCCGCCACATCTGAGTTAGCGGGGGCTTGGGCCACGAGTTCCTCCGATTGCTGAGCAATAGCCGTTGCGTCTAATGTCAGGACCGTCTTAGAGCGCGTGGGTTGAGCACTAGCAGCACCCACAGACAGTAGGAGGATAGAGAGGGCAATCCCGCCCCGTGGTACCAATGCGAAGATGTCTTGATTCTGGCGCTTCATCGGTCTCGTCCTTAGTCTGTGAGTCGGGGGTGTGCGATCGCTTATTTTCTCAAGGTTAATCAAAATCAGGCTCAGTGTCCTAGAGCTTATCAGGCCAGACTGATTTCAACACCTAGATTTAGCACCGCAGCAACGCAAGCAATACTATCGTTAATTTAACTCCCCCTCAAAGGGTCAGCCTCGCTACCGAAAAAACTGGACAGATTTCTCAGAATTAGACAGCACCCATATCCCCCTGACTTATGACCCAATCCAAACAAGCTCTAGAACGCTCACCCTCGGTTGTGTCTATGACCACAGAAGTTGATTCGGTGGTTAGTTCTGGGCTAGCGACGATGCTCCAAACGGTTTGTGAAACGATGGGTTGGGATTATGGCGAAGCTTGGGCTGCGATCGATGAAAAAACACTTAAACTCAGTTCTATCTGCCACATCCAAGTGGGATTGAGCTGCGATCGCAAAATCGATTGGGAGCATTTTCACGCCTGTAGCCAAGAGTTTGTCTTGCATTCAGGGGAAGGGTTACCCGGACGAGTGTGGGCGACTCAAGCCCCTGAGTGGATGGTGGATGTTTCTGCCGAGTCAGAGTCCTATTTTCTGCGGCACCAAATTGCCAAAGCCTTTGGAGTTAAAGCGGGCTTAGGTTTACCGACAAAGATGGAGGAATTGGAAGTTGTTCTAGTCTTTTTCCGCTCTGAGGCTTGTGCGGTAGACGAGCAGCACATTCAACAAGCAGTCATTTGTGTCGCGCCAGTTCAATCACCCAGCGACCTGACAGCCGCCTAAACGGCGCTTAAGCCTCCTTCTCCTCAATCAAGTGTTCTGTCCACTGGGTAATCTCGGCTTGAGAGAGATTAGAAGGTGGGTGCAGCCGCGCATCTTCATAACCCCATTTCTCCACATCTGTACGGTATTGCAACGGTGCCAGCAAGGTTCCTTGACAGATTTTGGTTGAGGTTGGCGTTGAGGCTGTCTGTGTTTCCTGTTGTAACTGTTGAATTAGGTGATCCATCACCCAGCTCGGAACCCGCGATCGCTCTCCCGGATAGATAAAGCCAAAGAGCACCAAATGGCTCAACAACACCCGCCAGTGCGCCCCGAATCGAGAGAGCAACCGTGACCAATTGATTTCTTCTCCACACGCGAGCAGTAGATGAGCAATATCGGCATCGTCAAAGCGATCGCGAGCCATCACATATGCCTTAGACCAGATCGTCTCCTCTACGGGGCACACCTGCACCATCATACCCAACACTTCATCGGTCACGGCGTGCTCAAACCACACGTCATCAACAGGCGCACAGCCATTGGCAGAGCCAAAGATTAAATCCACAAAGTTGTCGCCACAGAAGGCTTTGCCTAACCAATGGGGAACGGCTAATTCCGTTTCATATCCTGCCGCCGCAAAGACATCAAAGGCTCTTTGCACATCTCGTGGATGTACGAACAAATCCAAGTCTTTGGTTGCGCGCGCAATGCCTGTATAGCGCTCAAACGCATAAGCCCCACCAATTAAGAAGGGCACTTGAGCTTGTTGCAAAACTCGTAGCGATCGACAATAAAAGTCACGAATATGCGGCTCAAGATCAGCCAGGTGTAAAGCGTGAGACGACATTGTTACTCTCTAAAAATAACTCTACAGATCAGGGGAAACAGCCGCCCCTAAAACACCTGCTGAGACGGCAGTATGGGCAGCCAAAGTGGTATCTTCTACCCTGGCGTAACTAGCAGGCGATCGCCTCAATCTAGAGAGCGAACCTGACTGCCGACTCCCTCAAGATGCGGGTAAGGAAATATACCTCAAGAAACAGGCAGGCCAGCCGCAGCCACGGCATGATCAGGGGCAGAAGTAACTGGAAAACCGTGACGGGAGGAACGGATGGCGATCGCAAAAGAAACTGCCCCAAAAAGAATGGTGCGAATAGCCGCAGTTGGCGACATACACTGTAGCAAAACCTCTCAGGGAGAATTAGCGCCGCTGTTCTCTCAAGCCAGCGAGCAAGCAGACATCTTGTTACTCTGTGGCGACCTCACCGACTATGGTCTACCAGAGGAAGCACATATTTTGGTTCAAGAGCTAACCGCAGCAAAGATTCCGGCGATCGCAGTTTTCGGAAATCATGACTATGAATCGGGCCAGCAAGATGAAGTCAAGGAGATCCTAGAAAGAGCTGGGGTCAAGATTCTAGATGGCGAAGCTTGCGAAATTGAGGGCGTGGGTTTCGCAGGGGTGAAAGGCTTTGCGGGTGGCTTTGGCCCCAGAGCTTTGGGAGCTTGGGGAGAAGAGGGCATTAAGCGGTTTGTGCATGAAGCGGTGGATGAAGCATTGAAACTAGAGGCCGCTTTAGCCCGCTTAGAAACACCTCATCGCGTCGCCATTCTGCACTATTCCCCGATCCAAGAAACGGTGGAGGGAGAACCGCCCGAAATCTTTCCCTTTTTAGGTTCTAGCCGTTTAGAGGAACCTTTGACTCGTTATTCGGTGACCGCAGCTTTTCATGGACATGCTCATAACGGCCAGCTAGAAGGGCATACCAGCAGTAATATTCCGGTTTATAACGTTTCTCTACCATTGCTCAAGAAATCCCATCCTGATCAGCCTCCTTTTCATTTGCTGGAAGTCTCGATGGATTCTGCTCCTGAGCAGGTTTGAAGGGGTAAGTGCTGTTCGCGAAGCGTGCGCGTAGTGCTGAGTGCTGGGTGCTGAGGGCTAGATTCTGATTCTGAGTGCTGGGTGCTGAGTGCTGCTATCACTATGTTTGGAGTGAGGGAGTTTGAAGTGAGGGAGGAGCGTTGTAGGGAGAAAAGGTTGTAGTTAGAGTCAAAGTTCTGGCTTGTGGGGGATGTGCGATCGCTTTCTATCCTGGTTCGATGCTCTTACATTTTTATAAATAGACTGCTAGAGATTGCCTTAAACCCCTTTCGTTCTAAAACATGCTGAAGTTCCTACGCCATCAAATTGGCTTGCCGCTGGTCTTAGGTCTACTTGCCCCTATCTCTGCAGCGCAGTTATCTCAAGCCGCTGAGAGATCTATCCCTGGCACACCCACACCCATCACATCCTCTACCTCTCCATCTCCGCTAGCACCCACACCCATACCTCAACCTTCCTCAAAACCCTTATTGCAACCCTTATTCAAGCCTTCAGCCGCTCCTGCTACTGTGGAGCAACCGATCCGTCTAGAAATCAGCCGCAGCCAACGGCGAGTGACGCTCTACGAAGGAGATGTTGCGGTTAAAAGCTATGCGATCGCGGTCGGCAAGGCGGGTTGGGAAACTCCCCTGGGAACCTGGCGGGTACAACAAAAACTACGCAATCCACGTTGGATTCACCCTTTCACAGGCGAATCGGTTAAGGGAGGAGATCCTGAAAACCCCCTGGGTCGCTACTGGATTGGCTTTTGGACCAACGGTAAAAACTGGATTGGTTTTCACGGTACTCCCAACCCCGAATCGGTTGGCAAAGCAGCTTCGCATGGATGTGTCCGCATGTACGACCGAGATGTGGAAGAACTTTTTCAAAAAGTGAGCTTGGGAACCCCTGTCAAAGTCACGCCGTAGAACTATGGTTCTCAAAGAGCCGTAGTCTGTCTACTCGCTGTTCAGCATGATATGTTTGTCAAGTTTTCTTGATTCTCCATCGGCAGTTAATGGGGTTGTGGCCTTTTTTTGCACAAGCTCTGTCTCCAGATAGGGCAACCTCTATCTCAAGGGAGACAAACAGTTGCCACTATCTATTTACACTTCGTAAATGTTGGGGCTGATATTCAGTTGCATTGGTGCTTAAAGCCCAAACCATTGATTCAAAAACACTTAAATCTTCATTCTTTTAGAATCAGGTAGAGGAGACACAGATGAACGGACACAAGTATTTGAGCAAGACTCTTGCGCTCCTAACCGGTATTGTTGGCGCTACCGCTCTAGTGGGCCTGCCTGCTGCTGCCCAAGTGAATCCCAATCCTAGTATTTTTAACGAAGCTCCCTACAATCGCAGCGGTCGAATTTCTCAGTCTACGCCTGCTTCGGGCCAACCGACTGGCGGTTCTACAGGCACGCAGCAAGTCACTCCCACCGATGAGCCGACAGGTGGTGCGACAATGGAGCAGATGCAGTCACCTGCTGGTTCCACGACAGAGACAACAGGCGAATCAGATGCCACAATTCAGCGCTCTACCACTGTAGATAGCGAAACTCAAATTCAGCGCTCTACGACAACTCAGCCCACCCAGACTGCGCCTGCAACCACTCAAACTGATGATCAAGTCAGTCCCACCACAGGTGTAGAAGAGGAATCTACAGGTGCGACAGCGGATGAGGGAGTTCAAGGTCTTTGGTAATCTCTTTTTGAGCTAAATTCTGAACTGGTGGGGGCGGGTGCCCCCATATTTGTTTGTCATCTGCCCATCATTTTTCCCCGTTAGGAAATAGGCCACTCTTTAAGCTAAGTGGTAGTTCCTGCTTCAGGCGATCGCTGAGGGTGTTGCGATGACGAGATGAAACGCCAGAATGTCTTAAGCTTGAATGACTTCTGGCAAGCAAACTTTGGTGCCACCTAAGCCACAGTAGCCATTAGGATTTTTAGCAAGGTACTGCTGATGGTAACTCTCAGCGTAGTAAAACTCTGGAGCTGCAATAATCTCCGTGGTAATGGTGCCATAGCCCGCTTTGCTTAAACCAGGTTGGTAGGCATCTCGCGAAGCTGCTGCTAGCTGACGTTGTTGCTCGGAATAGACATAAATGCCAGAGCGGTACTGGGTACCAACATCATTGCCTTGACGCATCCCTTGGGTGGGGTCGTGGTTCTCCCAAAACACCTTCAGCAGTTGTTCATAGCTGATTTGTTTGGGATCAAACACCACACGCACCACTTCATTGTGGCCAGTCATGCCAGAGCAAACCTCTTGGTAGGTGGGATTGGGGGTGACACCAGCGGCATAACCGACAGCTGTGGTGAACACACCAGGGAGCTGCCAAAACTTGCGCTCTGCGCCCCAGAAGCACCCCATACCAAACATCGCCATCTCTAAACCAGCGGGGTAAGGTGGTTGTAAGGGGTTGCCATTGACGTAGTGCTTCTCTGAAACTGACATCGGTTCTGCCCGTCCTGGCAAGGCTTCTGTTGGGGTGGGCAAGCTCAGCTTTTTGCCAAATCCAAATAACGCCATGAGTTTTAACTCTACTTTTTGAGATACGCTTTACCTGACTTCATAATAGCTAAATTTACTCTCTCCCTAATCCTCTCCCAAAAGGCAAGGGCACTGAATTTTTGCTCCCTTCTCGATGAGAAGGATTGGGGGATAAGGTCAAAGATTATGGCTTAAGAAGCGCAAACTCGTAACGTAGAGGAGCTTTAGCATTGGGTCGTACTTTTACAAGTACACCAATTCCTGGCACAATTCTGCGCTCGCCAGAAGGGAGGAATTGAATCATACCGCTAGCTCCCTCTAGTAGAAAATCTGAGCTTCTGAGGGCATCTCTTAAGCCTGTGCGAGTTTGTTGATGTTGTAATCCTATGTATACGGTTTTAGTTGCATCGTAGGACATGGCAGTGCGCCAGTTTACTGAACCACCCCATAGTTGTTGTGCTTCGCGGAGAAAAGAGTTGTTGACTAAAAATGCAGGATGCCAAGGCACAGGTAACACTAAACCACTCACTGTGCTTTGTCCCGCTTGCAAGGTTTGGGAGGTGTATAACGTGGGACTGCCCAAGAGAGTGAGACGGCCTTGGTTGGCGCGGGCCATTTCTACAGCTTTGTTAATGCGATCGACATGGGGAGCGAGGAGGATGCTATCAGCCCCGTTACTGATGATAGTGGCGATCGCGGTATCGGCGTTGAAATCCGGAGCAGAGAAGTCGCAAGAGACATTGATAAACTGCCCCCCATCGGCAAAAACCGCCGCCGTAAATTGATTCCGGAAAGATTCATTATCTACGGCTGCCGTATCAGAACAGATAGCAATCTTGGCTTTATAGTCAGTTTTGATGGCATAGTGAGCCAAAGCATCGGCAATGAAGCGAATGCTCGGCACCATGCGAAAAATATATTTGCCGCTAGAGGAGAGCTTGTCCGAAAAGCTGGTGGGGGAGAGCATCACCAGTTCTCCTTCGTCATAAATGGGAGCGGCTGCTACAGAAGCATCACTGGCGTTATGTCCCACCACAGCGATGGTTTGTGTGTCCTGCACCAGGGCTGTGGCAATCTCACGCGCGATCGCTGGTTGGTTCGCATCATCCGCGATCGCTACCTGTAATAGTTTTCCTTGCAGCCCACCTCGACGGTTGATCTCATCCTGAGCTTGAGCCACTCCCCGGAGAATTTCTTGCGCCACATTTAGATTGCTACTAATCGGCACACTGACTGCAATCCTAACGGCTACTTGGTTAGCGATGCGAGCATTATTTAAGTAGATCAAGCTTTCTGGATCGTTATGTTGTTGTTGGAGAGAAGCTTGAAACTGTTGTGCGGCTAAACTAAATTTTTGAGCCCGGAATGCTCGAACTCCTGCTTCCTTAGCGGGTGTGGCGATCGCCCGGACTAAAATTTTGTCCCCTAAACTGATGCGGTTGGCCCAAGGGGTGGGTAGGGGAGGCGTGGGTTGAACCATACCTGTGCATAGAGCCGCGATCGCCCCTCCGACTAGGGTTTTGGCCAAACTGTATGTTTTTTTGACTACAGGCCAAGTCAAAGGGGACTCTACCGGATTTTGGCAAAGCACAGGCAACCAAGAGGCGCAAGGGAAATCTCCTTCTAATCCCTGGAGCTGTTCTCTGGCTTGACGCACCGACAAATATAACGACTGACCTTGAGCAAAAGCCTGAAGGAAATAGCGTAGAAATGCCTGAGCTACCGGATCGGGTACAGGTTCTCGCATCACAATCACCTGGGGAATCCCCAGATCAGCCAAATGTCGAGCCAGTTCTAGGCCATCGCAAGAATTGAAAATAGCCAGCTTTAAGCCATTGCGGACGGCTGCCCTTAAGGCATAACGAAGTTGTTCCAGAGAGAGCGTTTCAGAATCGTTGATTTGAATTTGTCCCCGTTCCTCGCTAGAACTATGCCCCGCAAAAAACAGAATATCCCACGGTTGGCTCCACAACTGTTCACTGAGCTGCTGGCGGCGGGGTTTCTCTAGCAACGTCACCCTCGCTCCTGGTAACTGCTCCAGCACGGCGCGATCGGCCTGGACATCAATGCCTTCACTATTGCCCAGTACCGCCAGAATCTTGACTGGGCTTTTCAGGGGAGGCGAAGGAGGCGCATAATCGGCACAGAGGGCCATCTCCGCTCCAGGCCGACGCTCAAACAAAGCCCAGAGATGCCAAGGCAATTTGCGTAAAAGGAGATCTTGCGTCTGCACCATTACCCGTGCCGTCTCCTGTCGCTGCACCTCTTCTTGCACCTGCTCTCGCAAATCTCGCACGCTGGCTTGGTTCCACCAGTGGATTAAGCTGGCTCGCAGTTTTTGGGCCGCTCGATCGCACTCGGTCACAGTGGAAACATTGGTCACTTGAGCTGGGGGCACTTCGATTCGCATCCCTCCCAGCCGATAGTAAAGCTGCTGCCACTGCTGATAAAGTGGGGGAATTTCTGGGGCAGGAGGAAAGCGGCCTCTAACCTCGATCGCGGACGGTTGACCATCTTCGCCAATTTGCAGCGTCACAGGGAAGCCCTGCTCAAAACTGCCTTCACCAAACTTGAAGATGACCAGCTTACTCACAATCTTTTTCCGTCTTTACAGGGCCAGTTAAACGACAAAGTTTTCTACAATACTGGCTGGCTCTAGGGCAATTCTTACACTAAATCGTTCTCCCAGGTCAGCGGTAAACTTTAACTGAATGTAATCATCTTTACGTCGGGCTTGGGTAGTCAGAAACGCATTGCCAGATGTATCTAAACCGACCAATTGCAAGTCTGGTGGTAAATAAGCTTGTCCTGCCATTGGATAAACTCGCAAGAGTACCGCCACTTTTTGATTCGGTTTGGGCAAAATTGCCACCATCAAGGCGATCGCATGGCCCGCCAGTTGAATTCCTAAATCGGTAATTCGTCTGACTCCCGCCGCAGGATGGTCGGGGTCCAGGGTCCACAACAGCTCAGCCGCAGTCCAACGAATCTCTTCATCTTGGGTGGTTTCTAGCAGTTGGGTTAAGGCAGGAATGACACTGAGATTGGTTGCGCTCAGAGCTGTGGGTAAGTCAGACTCAGCTTGACTGGTATATAACTGCTCCACCAGCCCTCTCACAGCTTCTGGTGTATCCAAAGTGACACCTTTTACCCGCTTAGCTCGAAACGCCATCGCATAGTTAGTATCTCGGTTGTCGAGCCAAGTGGCGATCGCCTGCCATTGCGGGGCAAAAATCTGCTGAAACCACTGGCTCAACTGCACCACAGCAGGAGCAGGTTGATGCAAGTGTACCAGTAGGGCATCTATCGATTGTAGTTGGGTTAGCGGTAGCGTGGCAGTCGTGACAGTGGGGACAAACCCCATCAGGGTGCCAGCGCGACCAGCTTCATCCAACTGCACCACCACATAGCCAATGCGGTCTTGCCATACCTCCGGGGGAACCGAGCAACTGCGATCGCTCATTTGGATAGCACGGCATTCTAAACGCCCCAGTCCCGTGATTTCTAGGTCAGCCACATCCGCACATAAACGAGCGATCGGATTCCAGCTATAGCTTGCCTCTAGATGGGTAGGGATGTCGAGCATTTGCAAATAATCCCGCATTAGCAGCACCGCCAGCGTATTGCGATACACTTGCGCCGCTTTCTCTGGCGTCGGTTGCGCTTGGGCAAATTGTTGTGCCACCTGGCGAGAGGAGGCAGGGATGGGCAGCGTAATCGTGAGATCTTGGGTGAAGTCAATCATGGATAGGGAGGTTGAATGCGGCAATCGAAATGATGCTAAGCCAATCTATGAATCTAAATAGCCTTGGGACTGTCCAAACTTAAGCAGGCGCGGAAAACATTCTCGTTGGTAGAAGTTGCTCAAGGTGGCGATCGCCACACCCAACTCCTGAGATAGGGTTTCCCAAGGTGTTTCTGGCGGTAAGCGGCGCAGAATCAGCACTTGGCAGTTGATATCGGGGCGATCGCGCACATGAACTCGTCGCAGTTGCGCCCCTTCTCGCTCCACCCATTCCCGAATCTCTTCCAAAATTGGGGGTGGGCTGGCAGGGGCAGGTATTTGGTCGATGGGGTTGAGCAGTTCTCCCGTCTCCGAAATCTGCCCAAAGGCTCGTTCTGCCTGCTGTTGCAAGACTTCTCGTTGGCGATCGCTCAACCGCCGCTTGAGATAAGCATTTAACCAAGTGATCACACTTGCGATCTCAGGATCGTAAGCATTGCCAGTCAGTGCTTCACAGAGATTGCGGCAGCAGTAAAGCCAAGTTTGCTGGAGCGCATCTTCATAATCAGGAACACCCACGCCTCGAAGTAATTTACCAGAGCGCTGAATTTGCCAAATCAGCTGGTTTAAAGCTCGTTGTCGTTCCAGGCTCCCTCGCGGCTGACCACAAGCAGCTATCACTAGTTGGCGTAGTTGTTGATCAAATTCATCCATGCGGCTAGTAGGGTCAAGGATGGGATGAGTCATGCAGGGAAATGTTGGTGAGATGTGAAGTCACTCGTTTGGGTATGCAGCTACAGTCCGCGCAGATGATTGGCAGGAACAACCCTAAAAATCCGTTTCGTATGGTAATCATGCAGGGGATGGGTCAAGGCATCTGTACTCCTTCCGGATGCTGGATCAAAGATCTGACTACGATGTAACACCACAACGTGAGAACTGCAAACCCATCCTTGCTCATTCGGATCTGCCAAAATGTTGCCGCTATCTCTTGTTAGGTAATAACTGATGGTAAATAGATCATCCAGCTTCACTAGTTCTGGCAGATAAAAACCAACCCGTCTGACATCAGTGGGACAATAAGCCAACTTCATATTCCAAGGACGCAATGCTTTAGACCAAGAAACTGGATCTTGAGTATTGATGACCCCTTGAAATTCCTCCGGCGTAGAACCAGTCAGAATTGCTAATGTGGTGGCAACGCAATGTGGGCCATGTTGGCGAAGGGGTTGAAACTCTCGGTTTCTGAAAAAGCTTTCATCTTCACGATCCCACAATCTACATGAGTAATCAAAGGACAAAGTTGCCATCTCCTACTAGTTCATACAGCAGTAATTATGGACGAATCGGGACAAAGTCATAGTTAGCGCCACTGGGTTGGATTTGGACCAATACCGCTTGACCCAGGCGATCGCCCGACGGTAGAAACTTCACCGGATCTCCTGCTCCCTGAGCCGAAAAGCTGGGACTCCGCAAAACAGCTTGTAAGCCACTTCGAGTTGTATCCTGTCCCAGACCCGTGATAATAGCGCGACTGGCATCATAAGCCATTGCCGTTCGCCAATTGACCGTTCCTCCCCAGCGCTGCTTGGCACTAGCAGGAAAAGGATGATCGCTAAAAGCCGTTGGATGCCAGGGTACAGGTAGAACTAAGCCATTGACATCGGCCTGACCAGATTGCGGCGTTTTGATGGTGTAGAGAGTGGGGCTGCCAAATAGAGCGAGTCTGCCCTGATTAGCTCTGGCGAGATCAATGGCGCGATCGAGCCGATCAATATGAGGAGAAATCAACAACCCATCTGCACCGCTACTCACCGCTTGAGCGATCGCAGTCGCAGCATTAAACGTAGGAGCCGAGAAGTCGCAAACCGTTGGCACGAGCTTGCCACCCTTGGCGACCAAAGCTGCTACAAACTCATCTTTAAAGGAGATGTTATCTGGAGCTTGGGAGTCATAGCACACAGCAATATTGCTTTTACGAGCAGCGCCTACCACATGCTCCGCCAAGGGTTCCGCCATGAGCCGAATCGTAGGTGTGGCGCGAAAGATATAACTACCAAAACCAGAGAGATTATTGGCAAAGCTCGTGGGCGTCACCATCACCAACTGCCCCTGTTGATAAACTGGAGCCGCGACCAAGGAAGCATTACTGGCGTTATGTCCTACCACAGCGAGGATACGCGAGTCCTTGACTAACTCCGTCGCCACCTGCTGCACAATCTTTGGATTATTCTCATCATTGGCAATCTCAACCTGTAACAGCACCCCATTGATACCGCCATTTTGATTCACTTCATCCTGAGCTTGCGCCACCCCCCGCAGAATCTCCTGCGCTACATTGAGATTGCTGCCAACCGGGACACTGACCGCAATCCGCAAAGCTGAATCCCCCGCCCGCGCATTATTCCAATAGATCAGCGTCTCCGGGTCATTTTGGCGCTTTTGTAGAGAAGCCTCAAACTGAGCGATCGCACCATCAAAATCTCCCCTGGCAAAAGCAGCCACCCCTGCTCGCTTCTCAGGCGTCGCCTCTGCCTCAACCAGGAGCTGTTCACCCAAACTCATGCGGTCTTCGAGGGAACCAGAATTCATCGATTTGGATGCCTGAGAGAAAGGATGGCTCCTCAACCAGGAAACACCCATCACCAGCCCCAAACCTAGCAACAACAGAACGATCGGCGGCACACCTGCTTTAGACCGTACAGCAGTAGAAGTAGAATTGCCTTTTTGCGTTGAAGTCATTGTTGGAGTTCCTTTAGGCATCCAAGGGAGTCATCGAGTGAGAAGAGACAGCCGTGAGTTGTTGCAATCGTTGAGCCACCTCATCATCCAGCGTCATTTGGGCCAAATCTGCGGTTTGTTTCTCTGCGGGATGGTCTGAGAGTTCTACCTCAGAACTGATCTGGAGATGGCGTCGCTGCACAGATGTTTGAGCCGTCGCAAACTGCGATCGCGCCGAATCTACCTCAATCTCACTATTCACCTGAGCAATTACCGCCAGCGCTTCATTCAGTTCCGCCAAATCCTTGAGATTCTGCATCTCCAGCTTGTAGGTTTCTAGCTTTTGACGCTCCCGGTTCAGCTTATCCTTCGCCGCCAGCACCACCGTCTCCGCTTGAGCCACCTGATCCGCCAACTGAGGCAACAAGCGATCGATTAAAATCGCCTTCGTCATCGCCATCCGAGCCGCTTCCTCATTACCCTGTTTCTGAGCCAAAATCGCCTGTTGCTCCGCTTGGCGGAATTCTTTTTGCTTACTTTCATACTTGTTCTTGGCCTGCTGATAAGCTGCCATCAAAGTCGCCACCGATTGCGTCAATTGCGCCACCGACCTCTGCATCGCCTGCAAAGACTCCTGCGCCACCGCCACCGCCACC
>DATNPE010000401.1:0-8787 GCA_036703355.1 Allocoleopsis sp.
CTGAAGGACGGCTGCGTCCTCCAGACCTCCTCCAGACGAGGTTAGTTGTGAGTATTTCGAGATTGTTGCTGAAGGGATTGGATTAATGGGTTCTGGGCGAGTTTAATCTTGAATTAGAACCAAGTCTTAAATCTTTTTCGGTCTATCACTATACGGTGAAGCAGCTAGTTACTTTCCGCAGGATTGGGGGCTAGGGGAGCTATTGGAGTGACCAACAGAAGTTTGCAAAGTGTCTTCTACTAGTTGATATTTATTCACAGTTTTGCATAGCAATCATAGAAACAAAAGGGTTGATTTTGAGGTCTTCTAGATCAGGCTTGAAACTTTTGTGAATTAGCTGAAAATTCACGAGTGGATAAAGAATTTCAGCTTTTTTTCAGGCGTGAGTGGGGGTCTGTGAGGAGTTGTAGTTTTTCTGAATGCCTTTGAAGTCAAGGGGCGTCTCGAAGTTTGATTACAGCGATTTGAGGGGGCTTTTTATGCCGACTTCTACAGTTCTCCTGTCTAATTTTTCTCAAAAAATATTGCTACCAAGTTCACTACTAGGCAGTTTATTAGTACTAAATATCGGAGCTACTCTAGCAACAGCAATACCTACTTCAGAAAAGGGGCAATCTGGGGTTTTGGTGGCTCAGGTTTGGCAAAGCGAATCTCCAAGCGGATGTACGGCGAGTGGTTGTCAGTTGAATATTGATCGATCGCTCTTGCGGAGGGGCGATCGCGTGACGGTGCGCTATACGGGGGAGGAGCGACAAGTGCTTCGCAAGGGCGATCGCCGGAAGTTGCGGTTCAATCTGGTGGCTCCAGTGCGTAATCGATCGGGTCAGGTGGTAGTACCGCAAAGCAGTGTGGTGGAGGGGTCAATCGTTCCGGTGGCTGGGGGTGGGCAGTTTGTGGCGGAGCGGCTGTGGGTGAATGGCCGAGCTTACCGTTTTGCGGCGGAGTCAGCGCTGTTGCATGATGTCAAAGATCCGAAGCAGACTTCGGTGGGGGCGATCGCGACGGATGCAGCCATTGGGGCGGCAGGGGCAATCGGCATTGGGAAGGTGTTGGGGCAACGCCGGATTTCGACGGGGCAAATTCTGGGGGGTGCAGCGGCGGGAGCAGCGATCGGCAATATTACTGCACCGAGAGCGGTGGTGATTGATCAGGGGCGAGAAATCACTTTGAGGCTAACTGAGGATTTTCGTCTCTAAATTTCGATGGGTTCAATCGATTTTCATCACTAGGACTTCTGTACCTGCGGCGATCGCGGTTTGGCCGATGGGTAAGACGGCTAGGGCGTTGGTTTGGGCCAGGTTGATCAAGTTGCCAGAGCTGTGGCTGCCTCCCGCTAAGCGGAATTCGTAGTCGCCATTCAAGAGTTGCAGGTGGCCCCAGAGGTAGCTTTCGCGTTTGCCATCGGAGCGCAAATCTTGTTGGGTACGGGCTTTGATAAAGGTGGGTTCCCAGCCTTGAGCCAACCCAGAGAGTTTGCGGAGGACAGGCTGGACGAAGCGCCAGAAGGTGACTAGGGCGGAGACGGGGTTTCCCGGTAAGCCAAAGTACAACACTGATTGTGCTTGGGTTGGTTCCGTCGAGGCAAAGGTGGCAACGGTTAGGGGTTTTCCTGGCTTGACGGCGACGGCGCGGATGTGAATCTCAGCTCCTAGGGTTGCCAGAATTTCGTCTACATAGTCGTAGTCCCCCACGGAAACGCCACCGGAGGAGAGCACGACATCGGCAGTGGTAATAGCTTGGGCGATCGCTTGCTTGAGGGCTTCGGGTTCATCGGGGACGACTCCTAACAGTACTGGCTCGGCTCCCATTTGTTTTACGAGGGCGGCTAGGGCGTATTGGTTGGAGTCCACAATTTGTCCCGGTTGCAACGGTTGATCGGGGGATACCAGTTCGCTTCCCGTAGACAAAATCGCCACTCGCACTCGCCGAAACACGGTCACTTGAGCGCACTGAGCCGCTGCCAGCACAGCAATTTCCGGGGCATTGAGCTGGATGCCTGGTTGCAGCAGGGGAGTGCCTGCCTGGTAAAAAGCGCCGCGATGTCGCACGAACATTTGAAATTCTGGCGCTTCTAAAATGGTGACGCGATCGCCTTGCCGCTGAGTTCGCTCTTGCATCACCACAGTATCGGCCCCTAGCGGCATCATGGCTCCAGTGAGAATCCGGGCGGCTTGTCCCGGTTGCACGGTTTGCTGGGGCTGATATCCAGCGGGAATTTCTTCTGCAATTTCGAGCGTTACAGGGTGCTCGGCACTGCAAGATTCAACATCGGCAAAGCGCACGGCATAGCCATCCATCGCTGAGTTGTCCCAGTGGGGAAAATCTAGGGCACTGGTCACTGCTGTCGCCAAAATCCGACCAGAGGCACTGATCAAATCTAAAATTTCTGTGTTCTGATTGAGACTGGAATCAGATAAGGGACTCACTAAATCAAGAATGAGTGCTTCTGCTTGCGTAACGGGCAGCATGACTAGAGTTTTCCTTGGAACTTGTTTGTCAGTTTACCGCTCGTTAAGAATCAGCAGAATGATACGTTTTAAGTAGTTTGTGCCTTTTTAGACTCACTTCACCTCAGATTATGCTTCACCTTGGAGCGGCTCCCGTTTATGCCCAGTGACTTTGCGGCAACTCGCCTTCCCAGGGCACCTCTTTGGCGACGTGCCTCTGCTTTCGCGATCGATTTTCTCGGTGCTTGGTTTGTGAGTTCGCTGGCGCTAGGAGATAGCACAGCCGCTCGGTTACTACGACCTCTGCTGTTTTTGCTGGCCTGGTTAGCACTGCGAGTTTTTGTGCCCTATCGCAATCAGGGGCAAAGTTTGGGGCGCTGGATTTTCGACATGAAGGTGATCAATCCTGAATTTCTCCGCTCCGCTGACTTGCTGAGCTTGCTGAAGCGGGAAGGCTATTTGGCGTTCAGTGCGCTGTTCCTCGCGATTGGGCTGAGCAGTTGGCGCTTAATTCGTGAAGGTTGGATTGTGTTGCTGGTGGTACCGCTGGCCTTAGACCTGGGGCTGGCGATCGCAGACTCCCTCAAACAACAGGCGCTCCACGATCGCTTGGCAGGGACTAGCGTCATCCAAAGTACGCGAGGCTATTCTTTAGATTTAAAGCTGAAGCGTTTACTTGCCGAAGTGAGTCGTCGTGTGAAAAAATAGGAGATTGTGTCTAATTCGCATTTTTGAGCTGCTGGAATTATGGCTAAGGGCGTCCGTATTATCATCACGCTGGAGTGCACTGAGTGCCGCACGAATGCTGCAAAGCGTTCAGCAGGAGTTTCCCGGTACACCACCACCAAGAACCGCCGCAACACCACTGCCCGGTTAGAGCTGAACAAGTTCTGCACCCACTGCAACAAGCACACCGTTCATAAAGAAATCAAATAAATTGCTGTCCTTCTCATTCAGGAAAGCTAATTTTCTGAATGATTAAACCAGTAGTCTCTTGGCTACGCATCGCAATTAACCCATTGTTTTTGAAGATTTTCGACTCTCAACTACTGCTATGACTTACTTCCGCCGTCGCGTTTCTCCCATCAAGCCCGAAGAACCCATCGATTACAAAGATGTGGATCTGCTCCGCAAGTTCATCACCGAGCGTGGCAAAATTCTGCCTCGTCGCATCACTGGCTTGACTGCCAAACAGCAACGCGATCTCACAGTTGCCATTAAGCGGGCTCGCCTGATTGCTCTGCTACCCTTCGTTAACCAAGAAGGTTAGAATTACCTCTCCCCTCGGAGGGGTTTTTCGTCGTTAGCAGGTCGGTAAACCGCAAAAGCCATACTGGGGTTAGCAAAAGCTGGTGGAGAAGGGAACTCTCGTTGAATTTCGGCTGCATAGCGATCGCCGACTAGCAGTCTTAGAACGTCCAGAGGGTAAAAAACACTGGATCGTGTTGGATGAACGTGGCCAGCCCTATACCCTTCATCCTCGGCAAGTCACTTACACGGTCATAGGCCAGAGTTATAAGCCGTCCGAGATTCCTCAATTTCTTCAGGAAGTCGAGAGCTATCTTGACCCCTCAAGCTTAGAGGTGGCTTGGGAGCTGCTGGTTGAAGACAGTGAGACAGTTGATCCCGCAGGCATGGCTTTGTTACTGTTCTCGGATCAAAGCCCGCCGCTGTGCTACGCCGCTTATTACTTACTTTCCGAAGACAAGCTTTACTTTAAGCAAAAGGGCGATCGCTACGAGCCTCGCTCAGCGACTCAAGTTGCAGAGTTAAAGCATCAACTGGCAGTCGCGGACCAAAAGCAGCGAGAATGGCAAGAGTTCTTGGCTCGGATGCAACAAGCGCTGGAGCATCAAACCGTAGAATGGCAGAACAGCGATCGCAGTCGCCTCGAAGCCCTAGAGCGGTTTGCTACTTTAGGAGAGGAAGCTTCTCACCGGACACCAGCCCTGGAAACCTTGGCTGCCTTAGGAAGACCTGAAACTCCTCAAGCTGGTTTTCAGCTTCTGGTGGATTTAGGGTTGTGGAGCGTCCACGAGAATCTGTTTCTACGTCGCAATCAAACCCCAACTCAATTTTCTACCAAAGTGCTGGAAGTCGCAAAACGCTGCTTAGAATCTCCTCCCCCGGACCTCGATGCTGAGGGGCGGCTTGACCTGACCCATCTCAAGGTCTACACCATCGATGATGAAAGTACCCGTGAGATCGACGACGGGGTCAGCTTAGAGTTTCTCGAAGACGGTCGTCAAAAGCTCTGGATTCACATCGCTGATCCGACACGCTGGATTGTGCCTGGAGATGACCTAGACCTAGAAGCACGGCGACGCAGCACCACGATTTATCTGCCCACGGGCATCATCCCCATGTTTCCGCCAGAACTGGCGACAGGCCCCATGAGCTTGATTCAAGGGAAGGTCTGTTATGCCCTGAGTTTTGGCGTGATCCTAGACGAAACTGGTGCGATCGCCGATTACCAAATCCAAACTAGCCTGATTAAACCCACCTACCGCCTCACCTACGAAGATGTGGATGAGATGCTGGAGTTGGGCGTTCTAGGCGAATCTGAACTCCAGGCGATCGCGACCTGGGCAAAGCGGCGGCAGTCCTGGCGGCAATCGCAAGGTGCCATCAGCATCAACATGCCGGAGTCTTCGATCAAAGTCCATGATGACGAAATTACGATCGAAGTGCTCGAAAACTCTCAATCGCGGCAACTCGTGGCTGAGATGATGATTTTGGCTGGGGAAGTGGCAGCCCGCTATGGCCAAGCCCACAATTTGGCGATTCCCTTCCGCAACCAAACCCAACCCGAACTGCCTCCCGACGAAGAACTGTTACAACTACCTGCGGGTCCGGTGCGTTCCTGCGCCATTCGCCGTTGTATGCCCCGTAGCGAAATGAGCATTACGCCAGCGCGACATGCCAGCCTCGGCCTAGCCACTTATACCCAAGTGACTTCTCCAATTCGCCGCTATACAGATTTGCTAGCTCACTTCCAAATCAAGGCCCATCTGCGAGGCACACCCCTCCCCTTCTCCGCCGAAGAGATGAAAGAATTACTGATGAGCGTGGGTGCCGTAGCCCAAGAAGCTGCTTCGGTAGAGCGCCAAACCAACCGCTACTGGGGCTTGGAATATCTGCGCCGTCATACTCACGAGGTTTGGCAAGCCTTGGTCTTGCGCTGGCTGCGAGAGCACGAAAACCTGGCGCTAATTTTGTTGGAAGACTTAGGACTGGAATTGGCGATACGACTCACAAAAGCCGCGTCACCGGGCGATCGCATGGAAGTGAAAGTCACCTACGCCGATCCCCGCCAAGACACCATCCAGTTTCAGCAACTCCTAGACCGCGAAGCCCAACCTGCCGTCTCTTAAAATAGAAAACCCTCCTAATCTGATGAGAAAAGGAGGGTGGGATGGAGTTGGAAACGGATCTCAAGAACAAAAACGTAGACAGACCAAGCAAGCTGACTCCAGCTTAGTCCTGAAACCTTAATGATGGGTAGCTGTTGCTTCGTTACCCTCAGGGGAGAGGCGATCACCTGTCGCCACAAAGAACTCGACACAGATAGAGCCTAACTGAATCAAGTCGCCATCTTGCAGTAAGTGACGCTCTAGCTGGGCTAAACGGCGACGGTTGACCCAAGTACCATTGCTGCTACCCACATCGGCAATGTAGAAGTCGCGGCTGGGATAGTAGCCAATCACAGCATGGCAACGGGAGACTGAGCGGTCAGCGATTGTAATCGCGCAAGTGGCATTGCGCCCAATTAACCAACTCGCAGCTTTTTCCGTCACCTGAAGCTCTTGGGGTGAACCAAGATTAGTTGCCAAGATAGTAGTTTCTTCGGTCGCGATCGCCTGAATATACAACGGAGTCAGACTACAACGTTGAGGCGCTTGCAAAATAGGTTCAATAATCGTTGCCATCTGCTCCACACTCGTCGGTTGCGTAGTAAACAACAAACGAGAGAGGGCAGGATTTTGTTTTAGAGCATTCATGGTGACGTGACCAGAACTGCTGTGAGGCTTCAGGTGCGACATGATACCTATCAGAAAAACGACTGTTGGTTTGCGCTAAAAACAATCAGTTGAATCGCTAGACTTTTGAGCTACGGTTAGTCAACCGTTAGCGTCACACTGTTGTCTGTTTAGAAGCGCTGCATCAACACAAAGTCAACTGCCAGATTCTAAACACCAACTTCTCAACCAGAATTTATGGGGCACCCTGTTCCTGAGTTAGCGTAGATCACAACCAGGCTATCCCCCAGTTCAGCTACATTTAAGTATTTCTACGTGAATCAAGCTCTAGCAAAGTCTCGATTTAGTAAATCCTAGAGATCAAACAGTTGACAATCGTATAAGCAAAAAAGTTTGCTTGAACTTTATGAAGTTGTGCCTATTTCTCTTTTTCATAAATTTTCGCTAAAGTTTCTGCCTAACCCTCTACCGCAGAATTCGCAAACGACGCATTTCCAAGCTGTAAGCTTCACAAAAACTTCAACTTCACAGAAAAGCCTAACAAGTTCTACTGCTCAGCTTTCTTCTACTTCCTGGATTCTGGCTCCTGTCTCCTGCCTTCTCTCCCCAAAATCGCTATAAGCTATCTGTGGCAAATTGAGAATTTTCAGAGCAGTTATTATGCCTCGTAAGCGCTTAGTCATTGAGATGGGGATGGGAGTCGATCAGCATGGCCAAGAGCCAACTGTTGCCGCTGCCAGAGCTGTGCGGAACGCGATCGCCCACAATGCCTTACCCGGTGTCTGGGAAGTCGCAGGACTGAGTGACCCCAACGACATGATTGTGGAAGTACAGGTGGCGGTTCCTTATCCAGAACAGGTGCGAGAAGCAGAAGTATTAGCCGTGCTGCCTTTTGGCCGCAAAAGCCTCAAGGTGGAGTCTGGTGGTATGGTGGTGCAAGGTCGTGCCATTCCTCAACTGAATGACAAAAACGACGATATGTTTGTGGCGATCGCTGCCGTCACAGTTCTGATTGAATCTAATTGAACCGGTTAAGTTGCTACGGCTCAAAGAGCGTTGCCTTTGGCGAAAATGTGATCATCTCTGAATGGTCTGCGGGCTACACCCACCAAGACTGGGGTAAACGCACCTACGAACCAGTTTCAGTCCAGAAGTGGCAAGACGGCAAAGTGGTCCACGAACGGGTCTACTACGGTTCCTGATGTTGTGATGTGAGAGAGCGATCGCTAGACTCCAACTCCAGGCGATCGCTCTCTTTGCTGATATCCCCCAGTTGAACCGATACACTGTGCTAGAATCCGCCCATGCCTTCAGCAGACGCTATTCAAGAGATCAATGATGGGTGAACATGAGCCACTAGCGGACCGTAGTGTTTTAAGCTGGGCCAGCCACCGCAGCATTCTCAGCATTGCCAGTAGCGGTAGCATTTTGAGTATTGGCAGCGCCGGAAGCATTTTAAGTATCGGCAGCACGGGCAGTATTTTGAGTGTGGGGAGTGCAGGCAGTATTTTGAGCTGTTTCAGCGCTGGAAGCATTCTCTCTGTGCTCAGCCTCACCAGCATTTTAGGTGTGCTGCAATTTAACTTCGGTACGCTTTTTAGGTAATTTAATGCCCAAGCTCTATTGATGAAGAAGTTGTTATTTGTTTGTAGCCGAAATCGCTTACGTAGCCCTACAGCAGAGGCAGTATTTTCTGAATATGAGGGACTGGAGGTAGACTCAGCAGGATTAGATCGTGATGCAGAGATGCCTTTGTGTAGTGAGGCGGTTCAATGGGCAGATATCATTTTTGTGATGGAGAAATTACACCGAAGCAAGCTCACAAGCAAGTTTCAGCCCTGGCTTAAAGGCAAGCGCGTAGTTTGTCTAGATATTCCTGATGAGTATGAGTATATGGAACCAACGTTGGTAGAGTTACTCAAGAAAAAAGTACTACCTTTGCTAGGAACCTTCTAAGCCGCTAATTATCCGTTTTTACTTGAGCTTAATAGTTGCTGGCGATCGCTCGATTCTGATCTTTTTACCTCAGCAACAACCAGAACTACGCCACGGCAATGATGCTTTAACTATTTTGGACGGAATTGAGTTGAAATTGACTGCTGAGCAGGTATTTAGCTGGTTAAAGATGGGATAAGGCGATCGCCTCCTGAGCTAGCGCCTCTAATTTTCCGTCTTCAATGCCCTTGAACCTCCTGCTAACCACCTATTGAGTTGCCAACAGAGAAGCTTACAGCTACGACCTCACAAAATTATGATTGACATAACGACCAATGCTATTGGGCGCAAATAACCCATGCATTTCATCTAGAGATTATAGTGTTTCGGCGCAGCGGCCTACGATGCTACCAGTAGCATCGATA
>DATNPE010000402.1:0-7591 GCA_036703355.1 Allocoleopsis sp.
AGTATATTGAGAACCAAGACACACCGGACGAGTAGCAGAGATTGTTCCTTGCTTCGGGGCATTGAACCCCACTCAGCAAGCGCGGCTCTCATCCCGACGCTCACCTTCGGCAGAGCGCGGGGCTTCCCGCCTAATAGCTAAAGATTGAGCGATTAAACCTACTAAATAACAGAGACACGACCACACCTAGCCAGGTAGGGATGCTGTAGAGGAAACCTCCCCCTTGGCTAGTTCGGATGTGCAAAGATCGTAAAGAGAGTTTATCCGAGCCATTGTCCAATGTCTGTGTACCAATTACCGCTAGAAAACAGCATTGAAAAACTGCGTGAAGTCCGAGCTGCTTTACTGCGCTTACACAAAGCCCTTTTGGAGTTTGAGCGGGAGAATTATGAGCAGTTCTTTGGCCGCATCAAGTCTAAAGGGGAGTATTTTCAACTAGTCGTCAATCATGAATGGTTTAGCTGGCTGCGTCCCATTTCTCAGTTTATTGTGCAGATTGATGAAGCTTTGAGTGCCAAAGAGCCAATTACAGTAGGAGCTGCTAATGAATTGCTCAACCAGGCTCGTCAGCTGATCCGCCCCGTTGAAGATGGGACAACTCTGGAAAAGCGTTACTATCGAGCCATTCAGAAAGAGCCTAAAATTGCCTTGATACATGCGGATGTATCGCAACTACTGGCAACACAGCCCCAATCTAACTAATCCTTGGCTAGCTATTCCTGAGCGACTGCACAGGTTAACCACCCACCAGGCATCAAAGGCGATCGCACCCGTGAGAGAGAAGGGCGATCGCCTTTGATTTGAGACTACATCCTGTAAACAGAGTCAAAATTTCTAGGTGACGAGGGTGACGGCTCCTGTATCCAAGTCGTAGCGTCCACCCACAATCTTCAGCTTGCGTTCTAAAACCAGCTGCGTCAACACACTCGAATTTTGCTTTAACTGCTCAACTTGATATTGCACATTAGCCGTGACAGCTTGGTCAATTTGCTGTGCCACGTCAGCCGATTTGGTTTTGAGGCTAGCGATCGCGGGTTGAATCGCTTTTACAAATGTACTCACATGACCTGGAAGTGCTTCCCCTTGAATTGCTGCTGTTACTGCACCGCAGCGTTCATGCCCCACCACCATAATCAAACGAGTACCTAGAAGTGCCGCAGCATATTCCAGGCTACCCAAGACCTCAGGAGTCACCACATTTCCAGCGACCCGCACATCAAACAAGTCACCAATTCCTTGATCAAAAATAATTTCTCCCGGTACTCGCGAATCCGCACAAGTTAGCAGGGTCGCAAAGGGATGTTGGGCTGTCGCTAATGCCTGCCAATCTTTTGGAGCTTGGTGCGGGTACTGCCGCTTTTGTTGAATAAATCGCTGATTGCCATCCAACAAGCGTTGCAGTGCAGTTTCTGGACTAACGACTTCGGACTCTGGCGCTGGATCGGCCTGAGCAGAGCGCATGGGAAAAAGTGCAGTGCTGGCTAAGCCAACGCCTCCCACTCCCAGCCATTTCACCAGCTCACGCCGACTCATACCCTCACTCATTGGGTTCATTACCTATCTACCTTTTCTTCACTAGTGGCTAACCCCTTCACTGGGTTGTTGTTAGTAAAACCGTTGGTTACAGAGAGGAGACACAATTCATGGAGCGGATTTCCATGACATCTGAAACAAAGCATGATCCACCAAATTTGTTCAGAATCGGGCGAACCGTTTCCACCACCGCTTTGACAATATCGGGCGAGCAGAAGGCCATGACGTAGGCATTGTCTAACATGGTGACGGCAGAATCATCAAAGACACCGCCACGAACTCCTTTACCCGCGACGTTACGAATGACGGTATAGCTTGAAACCCCAGATTTCTCTAAACCGCTAATAATTTTTCCTAACTCTACAGAGTCAGAAAAAATCTCAATTTTTTTTACTAGATGCATGATCTTATCTCCATAGCATATCGATCCCGTACAGATACAAGGGAATGCCGAAAATGATGTTAAAGGGGAATGTCACAGCCAAAGCTGTAGAGATATATAGACTCGGATTAGCTTCTGGTACGGTCAGTCTCATGGCTGCTGGTACAGCGATGTAGGAAGCACTCGCGCACAAGACAGAAAACAGCAGTGCATCTCCTGGTGGCATCCCAATAAATTTGGCTAGAGCTAGCCCAATTCCGGCATTCAGGATTGGGATCAGTATGGCAAATGAGATGAGAAATGGGCCAGTCTTCTCTAAATCTTTAATTCTTTTGGCCGCGACCAGACCCATGTCTAATAAAAAGAAGGTGAGGACGCCATAAAACATATCTTGAGTAAAGGGAGAGAGAACTTTCCAGCCCCGCTCACCTGTCAAGAAGCCAATAATTAGACTTCCGACTAATAGGAAAACTGACCCGTTCAAAAAGGCTTCTCTCAGAACTTCGGCCCAAGAAAAGTCACGCTCTTTCTGCTCCCGAGTGAACAGATTGACCAAGATCAAGCCCACAATAATGGCGGGAGACTCCATCAAGGCTAGAGCCGCTACCATGTAGCCGTCAAACTCAATGCCTAGTTGCTGCAAGAAAGAGCTGGCCGTAATAAAGGTGACGGCACTAATTGAGCCATAAGTGGCAGCGATCGCAGCGGCATTGTAGGCATCGAGCTTAACCTTCAGAATAAAGAAGGTGTAAATCGGCACGGCACAGGCCATCAACATTGCGGCCAAGATGGTCAAGAACACTTCTTGATTCAGACCGCTTTTTGATAGCTCAACGCCACCCTTAAAGCCAATTGCAAACAGCAAATACAGAGAAAACAGCTTGGGAATAGGGGGAGGAATTTCTAAGTCCGATTTGACGAAAATTGCTGTCATCCCCAGAAAGAAAAACAGCACGGGTGGATTCAGAATGTTAGATATAACCAGACTTACGTCCATATCCATCCCTCCAGATTGCTGAAACAGCAGTCAAACACATGTTGCTTCATGCTAGGCCGTGAATTATTGAATACCTAATCATGAATAGTCTTGTGGAAATACTGGGTGGCAATCCACAAAAGTTACATTTCTATTTAATCTATGGCTACTTCTAGATAAAATCTTGAAGCTTTATGAACTAAAATTTAAGCCATTTTCATAATTGAATAGCTCTTACAAAAATACATAATCTAGAAGCGATCGCCCAGCCCTACATTGCCACAGCTGGGTCTACCACAACTCCCATAAACAAAATGGCTCCCGTTTGTTGGTCTCGGATCGCACAGAAGAATGGGCGATCGATAGTGACAGTTGGAGGTAAACCTCGTTCCAGCTCGATCGCAGTCACAGCCGCCGCTTCCGCTCCTGCTTCATTCACTTCAAAAAAAGTTTTGTGAGTGATTTTGCTAATCGTGGTACTACCAGAACAAAGCTGCGAAAAATTAGCTTCCTCAAAGGCTTGCTTCATACCCAAGCTGATGAGCGCCTGCTTCAGTTCAGATTTCACTTCGTACTCTAGCCGAAAGCGAGGCAAAACAAGGTTGATTAAACGTTGGGACGAAGACTTGGAGGGAAACTGACTGAGCCATTGGGCAACGTTTTCTAATCTCAAGCTTGGATAAAAATAGTTCAAACCAGATAGAAACTGAGGCAAAAAGATGTCCAGACTGAGGCGTTTATCTCCAAAGGGCAGTCTGACCGCTTGAAAATCTGCGCTTTGGTAGCAGCAATATTCATGAAGCTGCCTCATCATCGGTACTATTTTTTGGCTGCCATCTAGAAGCGTAAACGTGCCTGATTTTGTCTGCTCTGGATCAAAGGGTAAGCTCCAAGCACCTTTGAAATAAATGGCATTCAACAAAACTAGAATCGTAGCTGGACTGAGCCGCTGCACAATTTGCTGAATTTTGCCCAATGTTTTATCACTCGCCCATTGGTTAATGGTTGCTGCTGCGTCAGGGCTACCAAAATCTAAATTCTCAACTTTTGCCTGATAAAACTCTTGAACTCGTTGTAAAAAATCGGCTCGAAATTGTAGGGTTGCCTGTGCCCAAAGCGAATTTGCGATCGCCACCTGTACATCAGCTAACCTCTCTAATTGTTGAATCAGTTGAGCATTGGCTTGATTCACCTCTGACACATTCATATTTTGAATGCCAAGGGCGATCGCCATTTCTGCTTGGGTTTGGCCCACCGCACCGTTGTAGAGCATACAAAGGGCGATCGAAAGGCTCAGAGGTGAAATGAAAATATTTTGGTCGGGTTGTTGCTTGAGTAATTCCGCAAAAAGCTGAAAACCGAATCGATTATTGGCTTTGATCAATTTATCAGTAGCACTTTTCATGAAATATAGAGATTAATTATTATTTGATGCGATCGCTGGCAATCTAGCTCGCTCTACCAAACATTTCTGCTACTGATACACTGACATCAGAGAAGGACAAAGGTATTAAACTTTCAGTTTCTCCAAGTATTTCATGACTTTGATACCCTGTCTGATCAATGTTTCTAAATACGTGAAGCTGGCGATCGCTGACATCTAATACCCAATAATCAGAAATTCCAGATTTAGCATAAAGCTTTGCCTTCGTTTCGCAGTCGAACTTCCAGCTGCTATCTGCCACTTCGATCAGGAGGTACACTTCGGACGGTGTTGGATGATGAGTTTCGTAATCTAGCGGGTCTGCTTGCACCACCGCTACATCAGGTTCTGGCTCAGAATGATCATTCAGTTGGATCGGGCTTTGTAAGCGGATGATCACGCGATCGCCTAGCTGTCTTCTCAGCATTCTTTCTAGGCGAGTGATAGCCGCTTCATGGGCAGTTCCTTTCGGACTCATTCTAATAATTTGTCCTGCAATCAGTTCCACGCGCTCGTCTGGATGCAGAATACCAGCCTCGACCATGCGGTGATAGTCCATCACAGTCCAAGGGCGAACGTCTGCTAGCATGATTGCCTCCTAGACAAGCTACGAGTGGATGGTGCCGTCAGGCATGATGGTTCCAGATAAATTGGCTCCGGTCAGCTTCACCATTAAACGGTTGTTAATGCCGACACGGGCACCACTGAGATCAGCGCCGCTCAAGTTGGCTCCACTGAAGTCAGCACCGATCAAGTTGGCTTCTCTCAAGTCGGCATAACTTAAATCAGCTTGCAACAAATTGGCGCGGTACAAGTTAGCACGATACAACTTGGCCTGAGTCAGATTGACGTTGTGCAAAAAAGTATCGCTGAGATCGGCATGACTGAGGTCCGCATTGCTCAGATTGCGATTGGCGTAGTCCTTTTCTTTGAGGTCAGCTCCACGCAGATCAACCCCACTGAGGTCGGGGGGTTGATACTTTGGCACAACTGGAGATGGCGTTACAGGAGGGGAGGGACGGTAAGAGGTATAGCTCGGCGAGGGGGGCTTGGGAGTAGGGGGTTGAGGGTTGGGTTGGGGAGATTGAGTCGTGGTTTCTGGGGCTTGATAGGGATTTCTGGGCGCTTGATAGTTGGGTTTGGGAGGCTGATAGCTCGTTTTAGGAGGAGATTCCGGCGGTTTGGGTGGTTGATAGCGATCGCGAGGAGTTGCGGTCTTGGTCGTTTTGGGGGGTTTAGGCGGCGGAGCGGCAGTTTTCTTGCTAGCCGTTTGAGGGCGCTGGGCACCTTTTTTGGCATAGCAAGAGCGCAACAAGTCTCGCGCCTCATTGATTTCTTTAAGTTTTTCGTGGGCCTCGTGCTGTCGATCGGGATCATCTTGGGGCATACGATCGGGATGCCAAATGCGAGCCAAGTCTTTGTAGGCTTGGTTAATTTCGTCAAGGGATGCCCCTGGCTTTAGTCCCAGGACTCTGTAGCATCGGTTGAGTTCATTGATTCGTACCATCCACTACCTCAGGCAACCAATTGTACTGCCGACCCCAATGGGAACTAACCTTCAGACTATGGCAGGCCGCACGATTTCGTCTGTCCATTCTATCGTGGCAGAATTGTCCCATCCCTCCTCTAGTGGAGGTGATTTAACAATGTCGTCGGTTCGGTTACACCTACCACTTAAGGCAGCCAGAAGTTAGGTAGAAAAGTTTGACCCCAACTCCGCACTGACTGGTTCAGCGATCGCAGCGCTTGGATATGTGGTTCGTCGGGTTCCACAGGCAAAATGGTGGCAGGAGTGCCCCGTTTGAGTTGGGCGATCGCTAAGTTGGCGGCTTCTAGCCCTGTGACATAAGCTTTTTCTTGCGACCAAGAACCGTGGCGCGTCACCACCCAATCGCCGCTCATAAACACATTGCAGATGCTCGTTTCTGCGGGCAATAGATAACGGTAGCTACCTGGTGCAAAGTGAGTCACCGCTCGCGGCAGCCGCACCACCCCACTATCAATGACCTTGGCTTCGTGGAACGCCGGAATGCAGGTCGCCAAATCCCGCTGCACCAAGGGCACAATTTCTGAGTCGTTCAGGGGTAGGAATTGGTTGGCATGGTAGAAATCTGCTTCTACTACGGTTCCGGGTTCGTCGCGGAACTCGTCATGCAGGGCGTTGAGGTCAAAGAAAGTCCAGCCTGTAGTTGCTTGGAAGCCGAAGCAAGCATTGGAGGGGCGGGGAATCTCAATTTTGCGATCGAACCATAACCGAGTCGCCATGACATCGATCGCACCCAGGTTCATCAAATCGCGAAATTCTCGACGATTGCGGAGCGTGGGGCTACCACTGACAATCTTCTGCATCCCCGTCACCCCCACGGCAAAGATCACCGCATCAGCATCAAAGACTTCATCGCCGCAAACCACGCCTGTAGCTTGACCGCGACTGTCTAGGCGCACATCCGTAACTCGGCGTTGCGTCAGCACTTTGCCGCCCGCTTGCTCAATTCGCTCCACCCAGGGTCGGAAGATCATCTCGCCCACGGTGCCCCGACACCAGACCACATCAAAATCCGGTTGGTGGGCCAGGATGAAGTAGTAGAGCATCCCCAAAGCTGCCGCTGCCGAACACTGTTCACCAGGTGCAAACAGACCTACCAGTAGCATCGGCTCAAAGGATTCCCGGTACAGTCGCGCCGAAACACCAAAATCTTTGAACAGTTCGCGGGCAGTCACAGCGTCATAACGTCGCCAAGCTGCATCGGAGTTATCAAAATCTACGACCGCATAGAGTAACGGCAGAGCGGAGAGGCGATCGCGCAGAGGCAGCCGCTTAAATTGGGTATAGAGAAACGTGCCCAGGGGCGTGGGCAGACGGGGCATCTCCTGAAAAATTGGCGACTCTACCTCTAACCCCACCGGAGAATATTGGGCAGAGCGAGTCCAGGGCGTGAAAGGTTTTAGCCCCAGTTCGTCTACCAGCGAAAAAATATTGCGATAGGGATACCAAAACCCATGAATTCCCGCTTCGATGGAGCGACCGCCTGGGGTTTTCCAGCCTGCCACCAACCCCCCCGGATAAGCGCCCGCTTCTAGCAGCGTCACATCATAACCTTGCTTTGCCAGATGGTAGGTTGCACCCAAGCCAGCCCAACCTGCCCCTACCACGACAACCCGTGGCGATCGCCCGTCCATCACCATTGCTTTTTTCTCAACATCCTTTGTTCAGGATGCCATTTTTTCACCACTGCCGCAGACAGCCCTACCTCACTCGCCCAACCACAAATTTGAG
>DATNPE010000403.1:0-10870 GCA_036703355.1 Allocoleopsis sp.
AGCCGAGATGGATTTTCTCGTCGCTACTAAACTTCAACCTTCAAGTTCAAGGTTTAACGTCAAGTTGTGGGTGGGTGAGACAGCGGCTAGCCATTGTCTCACTTCGCTAGAAAGGCACTGGGGTGATTCACAACCACCTAGCAAATCATCAAGCTCGGGAGGGCAATCGCATGACCCAAGTGACTGTTGGCGAAAATGAAGGCATTGAGTCGGCCCTGCGTCGATTTAAGCGTCAGGTTTCTAAAGCAGGAATTTTTTCGGATATTAGACGGCGACGGCACTTTGAAACTCCCATTGAGAAGAAGAAGCGCAAAGCGATCGCCCGCCGACGCAAGAGACGGTTTGATTCAGCCTAATTCAGCCAATTAAATAACCCGCTACCATTCTCCATAGCGGCTGAGTGATAGGAGTGTAGTGAGCGATCGCTACACTCTTTGTTCTTTGACCCAGGATCGGAAGGTCTGAGTCACGCCTGTTTCACCGATCGCAGGACTTTGATTCAGAAATTGGGGAATGACAGTTAGGGGAAGATTGGCAAAGGTAGGGCTGGATTCGAGTTGAGTGTATTGTCCCTGCTGCAGCTGTTTAATAGTTAACTCACCATTGGTGTAGCGCCAGATTTCGGGCACTCCTAAGGCAACATAGATTGGCTCTTTGTTGAGGGACGAACTGCTAAAGTCAACTTCCAAGACTAGATCAGACGGAGGGTCACGATCGAGGTCAATGGTTTCTAGCGCTCTCACCTTCGATTCGTTCTGAATGTAGAAGCAGGAGTCTGGCTCAATCCCCTTCAGCAAGTCTTCCCGTTTACAGGTCAATGCCCCAGCGCTGCGGATCGGCAGATTCAACTCTTCTACAAGAACATCGATCAGCTTTTCAATCAAGCGTTTGGTATGTTCATGAGGAAACAGCGGGGACATAATTTCTAGAGTGCCTTGGTCGTAAGCGAGTCGAGCGTTGCTGGTTTCACCTAGCTCATTCAACATCAATTCAAACAAGTGCCAGCTGATGTTGTGCAAGATGATGCGTTGTTCGCCTAAGGTTGGTGCTGCGACAGTCATCGCTACCTCCGCTTTGCTCTGAAATTGTCAATTGCCCTAGCGTAATGCGATCGCCCCTCTCCTATACCGGATTCGCTTGTCCTAGTTGCGCCAAGAACTGTAAAGCTTTCACTACATAGCTAGCACAAACATAGGGCGAGGTGTCATAGAACGATCGCCAAGCTGAGGCTTTGTATTGGGGGTATTGGTCGGCGCGTTTTGGGAATTTGTCTAGCCAAGACAGACGCACGGCGTGACCGATCAACACATCCAGAACAATCGCTTCTTCAATTTGTAAATTGGGGTTGCGTTCGGCGATCGCTGCCAACTCCATCAGCGTTTCGATGTTGACTTGACGATACTCTGGAGCCTGAATTTTGTTCAGCAAGTGCTCCACCCGCAACGCAAAGTTGGGTTCTCCAGGAGTCATCTCCGCCAAGATCAGGTCACTATCCAAGCGGTTGCGCCGTTCGAGTTTGTCGCCAATCACCAAACCTTTGCAGTGCTTCAGCAGTCGCCAAACTTTGAAGTAAAAGTCTTCGGGTACACGGTTCAAGGCTCCGTCCAATTGGCGTTTCTGCAACCAACTGCCTGTTGGCAACTCTGCATCCGATTGCTCTGGCAACACCACCCACTCGATCGCCTGCTGTTGTTTAACGTGCAGCGATTCCTGCTGGAATAGGGCTTGGTTCATGCCTTCGTAGCCAGCCAACACCTGACGGAGCCGCATCTTGATTTCAAAGGGGCTGAGTTCCATCAAGTGCTCGTAGGCTTCGTCTTGGGTCACTTGTAACTCACGGGACAAAGCGGTGGTGATGAGCAAGATCAGATAACCCACACGCAGCGTCAACAACCCATCAAACAGTTGTGGCTCCGATTGAATCAACAAGCCGCAGTAGATCAAGATTTCTTGGGTGAGTACGCGATCGCGAATATCTTCGCCACAGAACTCCTTGATCTTGTCCATGACCTCGGTGTGAGACATAGGGCGAGTAATTAGGGAAGCTTCACTGTAGGACTTACCCACCGTAATTTGCTTTTGCCGCACCAAAATATCGGTAACAGCATCCGACAAGCCAATATCCACTTTGTCGAGCAAACCAGCGGCTCGTCGCACCACGGCCCATCGTTGTAAGGTACCCGCCTTGGTATAGACCTCATTCAGCAGGTCAGCCACCGTCACCGATCGCTGTGGACCTTCAAAGCCTGTCTCAAACTCTAGTCCCCGCAAGCGCACCAACGTTTGCAAGAGTTCAATTTGCTCGTAGATGTTTTCTGTCTCGCGCAAGCTGCTCAGCAGCAAGTCAATGTTGGTTTCGCACTCCAAGACAAATTCCTGCGTGTAACCGAGAGGCCCGCTTTTCTCTGGGTTAAATGCTAAGTATGAGCAGGCAGGCGAAGCATCTTGCACCGAAGTCGTCGAGAACTCGAAATCATGCAGAAAATCTATACGCTCAATGCCTGCGGTCAACATCAGTTGATTCAGCCGTCCCAAGCGAACCGCAATGCCATTGCAGTAACCATTCTGCAACTCCTGCATCAAATCTAAAAGTGCTCCCCGCCCTGTTTCTAGCATCGCCTTGGTAATCAGCAACGTCAGAGTCGGTCTACCCAACTGGCACCAGTGGGATTGAATGTAGGCCAGCTCACTTTTGATCTGTGCCACTAAGAAGTGGTAGTCCAGCGTTAGATAGAACTGCTGCGAATCGAGGCAGGACGGCAGAAAGACAATGGTTTCACCACAGATGCGGAAGATCCGGCAGGTGGTAAGACTGCGGAGGCGGCGGATCGGACGACCACTGAGACCAAGTTTATCGTTGCGGCCAATTTGGGTGTATGCGGCTGAGAGTTCACTCGCATGACGAACTTGTAACGGCTCTACCTGCTTGGGGGTTTGGGTAGCAATGCCACAGGCCGCCAGTTTTTCCTGAATGGCTTCATCCTCTGCCAGTAGAGAAATTTGCACTAAAGGTTCGCGATGCCGACCCACCCAAAGGTGACGGCCTAGGGGGTCAATATCACCTAACGCAATCAAGCCCTCGCTGAGCATAGAACCCAGAAAATAGAGGCTCTGGGCCCAAACTAGCGGAATGTTCTCATTGGGTAAACGCTTCTGACTGTGGGGCTGCTGGCGCTCAGCTTCAATGCCTTCCTGCGGCACATAATATAGTTCGGGCAGCAGTTGCAGGCCATCTTGTTCAACCAGTAACGCTTTGAGCTTGGCTTGGTAGTCTGCTACTTGGGCGCGATCGCCTTGGAACAAGCCATCCAAGAGCAAGTAGGTGAAGAATAACGGCCACTCACACTCAATATGCTCAAATTGCTGCAACTCCCACGGCTCATAGTGCAGACGGCTGGTGTCTTCTAGAACTGTTTGGTGGCCATCCCGTAAGAAGCGCTTACAGCCGTACTTGCCTTGTAGCTTTTGAATGATGGCGGTGCGAGTCCGCTCCATCAACGGTCGGTCTTCCACGGCAAAGGCAGGGAAACCAATTACGCTCAACAAAGCCGCATCAATTTCTTTCGAGCCAGACTCCCGTGGCAGCAACGACTCCAGGGTAATTCTGGCCCGCGCAATCTCATCGGGTAATACGTGAATGACTGAGGCTTGACTACCCCGCACGCCAAACAAATCCAAACCGTTGATCGCTTCCAGTGCCGCCTTCGCCATGCCAATGGAGCTAGCATTCAGCTCTGGGTTGCCATGATTAATCTTGTTGCCTCGCTCCCAAATGCCGTAGTCTGGCGTGCGGTAAGCTCGGCCAATGTAATAAACCAGGTTTTGAATAAAGTTAACTTCGTCGATGCTATAGACGATGGAAAGCCCAGAGGCCGTCATTTGAGCCAGCATCAACAAGAACAAAGACGTGGCATCAAGTTGTAGGTGACCCCATTCGCCATCGCCCACTACTGTATCGCCCGTGTGCGTATCGTACTTGGCGTGGAGGGCATCCAGCGGGGACTGTGTCGCCTTAAACTTCTCAACTTTATGGGTCTGCCGCATCATGGCAAACAACAAACCGCGCATTAACTTAACGACGCTGTGCTCTAGTTCATAGGTGCGGCCTCGATCTTCATCCACTTTGCGATAAGCCAACGCCAAGCCCCACACGGCCAAAATGCTGTAAACGTTGTCTCGCACCCAGGCATCGGTGTAGTCGCCGTGGGCATTGACCGCTGTACTGGCGGGGAGCAGCCCTGTAATTGGATTTTGCCGCGTCAGGATGATGGTGTTGATCTGGTGGTAGTAGTCATCTAAGCGCGCTTGCAAATCAAGGGATGCGTTTGCCATGTTTGGGTTACTGGGAGAACTGAGCCTAGAGGCGTAGAAGTTAATTTTATTCATCGGCAACGCCTAGTCAAACACACGATCAAGCGATCGCGGCGTTGCCATAGCCTGCTGATCCCACAGGCTGAGTCCTTTATTATCCCTGGTTTAAGAACGATTTAATTTAAAGACGCGATCGCTGCATCCATTGCTCCTGACCTCAGTAATTTCACCATATCTTTACTAGAGTATTCAGCTTCATGCCCGTATCTTTACGAGGAATCAGGTAGAACAAGATTAGGACAAAAGAAAGAGACAAAATTGATCATTTGGCAGAAGTGGTCTGCTCGGCCAAATTGATATTTTGAATTTAGGAGCAGACAAGTTACCCATTCTCTCTCCTATTTGCGAGGTGCTGTATGTCTCGTCGCTGCAATCAGAACAAATCTCCTTTTCTCAAGATCGTTTACTCTCAAGTTAAAGTAAACGGCAAGGTTGAACTCGTCCCCATGGAAATGTACGCCGATGGTTCACTCAAGCGCTGTGAATCCTAGAAACATTCAATCTTGTTTCTGAACTGCTTTCTGTGATTTAAGTTTCATTCAAGCGATCGCTTTTCTTAAATTTTCAATTCATTTAAGGCTGTTACTTTTTCAAGCCTGAGCAGTATTCTTATTGATTTTAGGAAGGCTTTTAATTTTCTAAGAAAATCTAGATTTCCAGCAAGCATCTTCTAAATCTTTGAGTATACATCAGGACATTATTTGGGTACTCTTTTCTTGAAATGAGGTTTTGGACTATCCAAGTTATCTTCCTTGAAATTAAATTAATCCATCGCTTGAGCCTTTCCGAGCGGGGAGCTGCAAGCTAATTTATAAGTTTGCTGTCCAGTCATTATAAACTTATTAAGATTTAGTTAAGAAGCATGATGAAAACATTTAAAGCTTGGTTGGAAGGGAGCCGCTTAGAGTGGATCGATGATGTGCCCGAATTAGGGCAGAAAAGGTTCCAAGTTCATGTCACGCTTCTTGATGACCAGCCCGTATTAGAACCAAAAACACGTGGGCAAAGAATGGCTGAAATATTAGCAAAGCTTGCTACCACTCAAGCCTTGAGTGAAGTTGAACCAGTTTTATGGCAGCAAGAAACTCGGCAAGATCGTTCATTGCCAGGGCGATAGCACGTGCTTCTCGACAGCAACATTATTATTTATTCTGCACAGCCAGAGCACGCTCGGTTGCGAGAATTAATTGCTGGGCATTCTCCCGCTGTATCAGCCCTCAGCTATCTTGAGGTACTGGGCTATCACTTGCTTACTGAGCCGCAACGCCAGTATTTTGAGGAGTTTTTTCAGGTTGCTCAAGTTCTGCCAATATCACAAGATGTGTTAAGTCAAGCAGTGGCTCTACGACAGCAGAGACGAATGACTTTAGGAGATGCGATCATTGCGGGGACAGCATTGACGCACGAATTGATATTGATAACTAGAAACGTAGAAGATTTCCGTTGGATTGCCGAACTGAATTTGCTCAACCCATTCGATATCAATGAACTCAACGGTTAAAAGCTGTTAGCAAGATTTTCGAGGTAGATACAATCGCCCGTCTGATCCTACGTATACTCCAGTTTTGACTGTGACTGCATGTATTAAAGTTTACTTACTATATAATTCATCAGGATCAGATGCGATCGCGCCTGCAAGGGGTAGTGGAAGCGACCACTATCAGAAGGGCAGCGATTTAGTAGCGCTCTGGGCTGGAGTGCGGTAGAATCTAGCGCCTGAGAGGGCTACTTAACGACCATTACTCAATGCGTGAGGCTGTGCAAGTGCGGTCTATGTCTGAAGCACCCAAACCAATTCCTGTACTGGGACTCCCAGTTCACCTATTAAATGATTATGCAGGTTGGCTTACCGCTCGTCTGCAAGAGAAACGGGGGGTGCATGTCGTCACGCTCAATGCCGAAATGACTATGCAGGCACAAGATTCCCCCGCTTTAGCCAACATTATTCGCCAAGCCGAGCTAGTCATTCCTGATGGAGCTGGAGTGGTGCTATACCTGCGATCGCAAGGGCGACGGGTAGAACGGTGCCCAGGCATTGAACTGGCAGAAGCCCTACTCCAAAAAGCAGGACAAGCAGCCGAACCCTGGTCTGTTTTCTTTTATGGTGGGGCTCCCGGTGTGGCGGAGACTGCGGCGCATCGTTGGCAAGAGCGAGTTCCAGGATTGGCGATCGCGGGAGTCCAACATGGGTTTCTCCCCCAAGAAGCCGAGCCAGAGTTTCGCCAAACGCTGCAAACCTTGCAACCTCGGTTAATTTTTGTCGGCTTGGGCGTCCCTCGCCAAGAGTTGTGGATTGCTGAGCATCGCCACCTTTGCCCAGAAGCCATTTGGATTGGCGTGGGCGGGAGCTTTGATATTTGGGCAGGAGAGAAATTGCGGGCACCTGCTTGGCTGCGGGACAACCATCTGGAATGGGTCTATCGGCTCTACAAGGAACCTTGGCGGTGGCGGCGCATGTTAGCGTTACCAAAATTTGCAATTCGAGCCTTAATTTATCGATTAACTCAAAGACATCCCGTGACCCAGCGGGTACCATAATCTCTACATTGCAATCACGCTGCTCATAGGCACTGCTTTTCTCTATGCCCCAGGTTTTGAACGGCAAATCCCCCCAGGCTGCTAACAGTTCAGATTCCTCAGTTAGCGATGTTTATGCTCACCTTCAGACACCGCTGAGTGAAACCCAGCCCCAGGACACCCCCGGACCGCAACCCACTGCCACCAAACCGATTATTCAGTTACAAAGCGTCACCAAAACTTACCCCAATGGCAGTCGGGGTTTGTTAGGAGTGAATTTGGAGGTGAAGCGGGGCAGCTTTTTGTTTGTCACGGGTCCCTCTGGTTCGGGGAAAACCACGTTACTAAAGCTGCTCTACGGGGCAGAACGACCCAACCAAGGTGATGTAGTTGTAGATGACTACAATCTATCCAAACTGCGGGGCGATCGCTTGTCGTTGTTGCGACGGCGGATTGGCATTGTCTTTCAAGATTACAAACTGATTCCCCGCCGCACCGTGGCTGAGAATGTGGCCTTTGTCTTGCAAGCTCAAGGCTATACCCGCAAAGAAATCCAACGACGATTGCACCCAACTCTAAAAATGGTGGGTCTACAAGACAAAGCCGACTGCTTCCCTGATGAACTATCTGGGGGCGAGCAACAACGAGTCAGCATTGCCCGCGCGGTCGTCAGTACCCCACCCCTATTGCTGGCTGACGAGCCGACAGGAAACCTAGATTCTGAGAATTCTTGGCAAGTGATCAAGATTCTCAAGAAGCTCAACAGTATTGGCATTACGGTGATCGTCACCACTCACGATGAGCAGTTGGTGAGAATGTCTAACCATCCCGTCGTCCAGATTAAAAACGGTCGCCTGCATCATCAAAAACACTAATAGCAACTACCATTGGCGATAATGAGCGATCGCTTCCTTGGCTTCTGGCGTGGCAATTTCCGCTAGGGCTTTGGCGGCACTCTGGCTGACTCGTTCCACCTCATCGCGAAAGGCATCGATCAAGGCGGGAACGGCCACTTCTGCATGTTTGCCCATGAGTTGTAAAGCGTAGGCAGTACTGGCACGGACCGAGGCATTTTCGTCTTGTAACAGCGGCATCAGTAGTTGAGCGATCGCTGAATTCTCGGACTCAATCTCGCCGAGGGCTTTCGCTGCCGTTGCCTTGACTTCTGGCGATTCATCTTCCAAGGCCAAAATCAAGTTTGGCACCGCTGCTTTAGCAACCGGACCCAGGCATTGCAGCGCTTCGGCAGCCGCTTGGCGTAACCCTGCGTCTTCTTTTTGCAAAAACTCAATTAGGGCAGGAACAGCATCCTCAGAGCCAATTTCGCCAATCGCTTCCGCTGCTCGCCCTCTCAGGTCTTCATCACCCCGTTGCAGCGCTTCTAACAGCCGTGGGGTCGCAGCTTTGGCTCCAGGTCCAATGCTACCTAACGCTGATGCGGCATAAACTTCAATGTCATGCCAAAAAGCTGTGATTAGGTGAGGGACAGCGGGTTCTGCTTCATCGCCAAAGCACTGAATGGCGATCGCTGCATCTTGTCGCACTTCTGCTTCTTCGTCCGCTAAGCCCATAATCAAAATTGGCAGTACTTCATCCACCGGAGCCAACTCACCCAGCGTCGCCATCACGGTAGAACGGACAAACCAACTGCGATTATTCACAGCCTTCGCTAAAGCTTTAAATACCTGCTGCTTGGTCGAGGTAGGCAACTCAAAGCGCTCTACCATCGTGGAGATGCCCCTCGCCGCACTGTTCCGCACGCGATCGTCGTCATCTTCTAAGTTCTGGATCAGAGCGGAGACGGTAGAGTCGAGATTAATTTTGCTCAGGGAAGCGATCGCACTGTCTCTGACTGCCGCAAAGCGATCGTTGACTGCCTTAATCAAAGCAGGAATAGCGGCTTTGGCAGCCGAGCCATGTTCACCTAAGGTCTTGGCAGCCTGAGCTCGAACCTCCACAACTGGGTCGCTGAGGTTCTGAATCAGCTCGGATATAGTCTCACTCATGGGGTCTCGCTGGCTGGAAAAGCAATAGAGTTCGTCGTCAAGGAGGTTACAACGGCCTGTAGGTGGCAAGCAACAAGGGATTTGAGATTAACCCACTGCGATCCCTCGCTCGACTTGGCGCTCTCGAATGCGTTCTAAACTGCCGACTGGAATCGCTGCAATCAACTGACGAGTATAGGGCTGTTTAGGTTCACGGTAGATGGTTTCAGCAGGTCCGATTTCTTCAATTTTGCCGCGATTCATCACCATAATGCGATCGCTCATAAATTTCACCACACTTAAGTCATGGGAAATAAAGATGTAAGTAAGACCAAACTCACTTTGTAGTTCTTTCAGCAAGTTCAAGACCTGCGCCTGCACCGACACATCCAGAGCAGAAACCGATTCATCACAAATAATGAACTTGGGGTTTAGAGCTAGCGATCTGGCAATACTAATCCGCTGCCGCTGCCCTCCAGAGAATTCGTGAGGGTAACGATGCATGAGTTGCGGGTCTAGCCCAACTCGTTGCAGCAGGTAGGCCGCTCGTTCGCGATTTTGCCGCAAATCACCCCGCCCGTGAATCTTGAGGGGTTCCATCACCGCCGCCCCCACCGACATGCGAGGATCAAGAGAACCAAAGGGATTTTGGAAGATAATCTGCATCTCTTGCCGCAGTTGCCGTAAGGCTTGGCCTTTTAGCGTATGAGCAGGGCGGCCTTCAAACAAAATTTGACCTTGGGTAGGCTCAATCAACCGCAACAGCGTTCTCGCCAGCGTGGTTTTCCCACAACCAGACTCGCCCACCAAACCCAAAGTTTCGCCCGGATACACATCGAAAGAGACACCATTCACGGCCATGACGTAGCGCTTGGTTTCTCCCCAAACTCCCCGTACCGGAAAGGCCACTTGCAAATCTCGCACCGATAACAGAGGAGCTTGCTGTTGCAATTCGCTCAGCCGCTGATCGACATCCAACTCGCTCATTTCTGCCGCATTCCTCACGGCCTGAAACATATCGGTTGGCTTTTCCTGGATCACAGTTTCACCGCTGGGAGTCGTCACCACTTCCATAAAGTCAGAGACAGTCGGAAGCAGGCGCAAACGGCGATCGGGTCGAGGGCGGCAAGTCAGCAGGCTCTTGGTGTAGGGATGCTGGGGGCTAGAAAAAATTTGCCATACAGAACCGTACTCTACGATTTTGCCTTGGTACATCACGGCTACCGTATCGGCAATGTCGGCAATCACCCCTAAATCGTGGGTAATGAACATAATAGCCATGTTGCGGCGATCGCGCAGTTCCCGCAGCAAATCTAGAATGGTGGCTTGCACCGTGACATCCAGCGCCGTCGTCGGCTCATCCGCAATCAACAAACTGGGATTACAGCTAATCGCCATCGCAATCATCACCCGCTGAATCTGTCCCCCTGAAAGCTCGTGGGGGTAGCGATCTAAGATGGATAGCTTTTGCTCGTTAATATAACGATTCAGTTGGGCTTCGGTGGGGAGCGGTTGGGCCAACTCACGCTTTGGCAACTCGTCTAAGTAGCGCTGCTTCAGTTCTTCGTCGCTGGGTAGCAGCTTTACCTCTTGGAGCAGGGCGATCGCTTGTCGCCGAGCTTCTACCTCAGAAATCTTTTGGTGCAGACAAATAGCCTCGGTTAGCTGAAAGCCACAGGTATAAACCGGATTCAGCGAACTCATCGGTTCTTGAAAGATCATGGAGATTTGGTTGCCCCGATACGTGCGGCGGTGGCTCGGAGGCACCTTAACCAGATCGATCGCGCCCGTATCATTCTCGGCTCCTTGGAACCAAATTTCACCTCCCGCCACTCTACCGGGTTGGGGCACCAACCCCATCACAGCGAGAGAAGTCACAGACTTACCTGAGCCTGACTCGCCAACAATCCCTAGAGTTTGCCCGCGTTTCACCTCAAAGGAAATTCCATCTACTGCTTTAATCAACCGTTCATCCGTTTGAAACTGAACTTGCAGGT
>DATNPE010000404.1:0-4602 GCA_036703355.1 Allocoleopsis sp.
GAGGAGAGAGAAGTGAGGGGTAAGGAGTGAAAAAACAAGACTCGAAACGCCTACAGTTCAACTCGTTTGGAGGGGGTCTGGGGGACGCAACCGTCCCTCAGCGGGGGTTTGGGGGCGAGTGCCCCCAAGGCTCGGATTTCAGCCATTGAATTTCAGCATCAGATTTCAACAGCAGGCTCCATCAAAAGCGCATCCAACTTCCCCTGACGATCCAACGCATACAGATCATCACAGCCACCCACATGCTGATTATTAATAAAAATCTGCGGCACCGTACGGCGACCATGCGATCGCTCCGCCATCTTCACCCTAGCCGCCCCATCACCATCAATCTTGTACTCCGTAAACTGTACCCCTTTCCACTGCAACAACACCTTCGCCCGAATGCAGTAAGGGCAGGTTTGCCAAGTGTAAATCTCCACATGAGCCTTCACCTGCTCAGGGTGCCGACCGAAAAACCGATTGAGAAATTCGAGCATGTTTTCTCAGAATTGCACTGCCACTTTAAGCATACTATTTTGCCCCCCTAGCCCCCCAATACTGGGGGGAACAAGAGTCAAAGTCCTCCGGACATGGCGAATTTAGTTAAAAACCGTTGCGAGTGGCCAACCTCAATGGCGTGGTAGAGGAAAAACCACTAAAAGACTAAAACCCGCGATCGCCAGCCCCATAGAAACCACCATCAACTTCAAACGGTCTTGCCAAAGCGATCGCCCACTTCCCGAACTAGGCACCCCCCACAGCAACAAACTCCCCAACGTCATCAAACTGCCCAAAATTGCTAAACTGCCCCCCACCCAAGCCACTAGAAACCAGCCAACTTGACTCATCGCTATGTCCCCCCAAATAAAAAACTCCCTCCAGCGATCGCCAGAGGGAGACAAAGAGATCTAGCCTGCCAATTCAAAACGGTTGTAAGAGAGAACTCCTGCAAAACTAGTCGATTCACTTAAACATCGTAGACCCGACACTCAGCCGCATCCGGACGCTCATCACAATACTGAGCAAAATACGTTTTATCTCGCTGGTGAGAAGCCGCAGCCTGCATTTCCTCCACAATGTCCCAGGCCACTGCACACTCACTGGAAAAACTGCCATTGGTTCGGCAAGCATCACGAGCCTGCTCCAGGGCAACTTGAATATTCTCCGATAGGGAAGAATTGCCGCTGTACGCATTTAAAGCTTGTGACATAAAATTTGGACCTCCTCAAGCTAGGCAACAAAGCCTAATAAATTGCTGAATCGTGCTTGAAGTGAAGCTTCTATCCCTACTGTAGCCTCGTTTAACCTGGGTTGTCGGGACCACATTGTGAGGAATTTCTTAAATTCTGCAACCTGTAAATTTTGCGGCTTTCCGCTCAACTCAGAATCTTTCTGTCTAGGGTATACCCGCACTTTGGTAGGATTGAGAACTGAAATTGCCAGTTAAAACGACGCAAAATCAGCAGTTTGGAGGAAACACCTCGTGGAAAACACGCTCGGTCTTGAGATTATTGAAGTGGTGGAACAGGCCGCGATCGCCTCAGCTCGCTGGATGGGCAAAGGCGAAAAGAACACCGCTGACCAAGTTGCTGTAGAAGCAATGCGGGAACGGATGAACAAAATTTACATGCGAGGCCGTATCGTGATCGGGGAAGGGGAGCGCGATGATGCCCCCATGCTCTACATTGGCGAAGAAGTCGGTATCTGCACCCGCGAAGATGCCAAGGACTACTGCAACCCAGACGAGCTGATCGAAATTGACATTGCAGTTGACCCTTGTGAAGGCACCAACCTGGTGGCTTACGGCCAAAACGGCTCTATGGCTGTATTGGCGATCTCAGAAAAGGGCGGCTTGTTTGCAGCCCCCGACTTCTACATGAAGAAGTTGGCTGCGCCTCCGGCTGCTAAGGGCAAAGTAGACATTCGCAAGTCTGCAACCGAAAACCTCAAGATCCTCTCTGAGTGCTTGAACCGCTCTGTGGAAGAACTGGTGGTTGTGGTCATGGATCGACCTCGTCACAAGGACTTGATCCAGGAAATTCGCCAAGCTGGAGCTAGAGTGCGTCTGATCAGCGACGGTGACGTATCTGCTGCCATCTGCTGTGCTTTTGCTGGCACCAACATCCATGCTCTGATGGGCATCGGCGCGGCTCCCGAAGGTGTGATCTCTGCTGCGGCAATGCGTTGCTTGGGCGGTCACTTCCAAGGTCAACTGATCTATGACCCTGCTGACGTGAATACTCCCGAAAGCAGCAACTGGAACCGCGAAGCTAACATTGCTCGCTTGAAAGAAATGGGTGTGGATGATCCCGATCGCGTCTACAACGACGATGAATTAGCTTCTGGTCAAACCGTTCTGTTCGCCGCTTGCGGTATCACTCCTGGCACCCTGATGGATGGCGTACGCTTCTTCAGCGGTGGCGCTCGGACGCAATCTCTGGTTATTTCTAACCAGTCCAGAACTGCTCGCTTCGTGGACACTATCCACATGTTCGATGCTCAGCCCAAGTCCATTCAACTACGCTAGTGGGTTCGCGAGGCATTGCTAAAAGCGATTCAGTTAACTAGACATTGCTAAAAGCAAGTTGAAGTTGGGGTGTAGCGATGCTATGCCCCTCTCTCATTCAAAACCCAGACAGCATGAAACCCATAGAAGTGCCACACTAAAAGTAAAGCGATCGCGGAATAGAGCGCTTTTTGGTGTATGTACCTTTAGGTCTTCAGCTAGATAAACTTTTCCTAACTTGCCTGATCCGAGTACTCCTTTAGTTTTAATTTAGATTTCTACAGCTCTATTGATCGAGACTGCTAGACGCTTGCTGGTTATCAAAAACGCTTTTATATCAATCGCTCCGTCTGGCTTGGAAGACGACAAATCCTAGGGAGGGAAGATGAATATTGCCGTTGTGGGCCTGAGCCACAAGACAGCTCCTGTTGAAGTGCGCGAGAAGCTTAGTATTCCAGAACATCAGCATGAAGCGGCGATCGCTCACTTGCAGAGCTACAGCCACATTGAGGAAGCTGCCATCCTCAGCACCTGTAACCGCCTGGAAATTTACATTGTCACCACTGAGTCCGAGCACGGCGTGCGGGAAGTGACACAATTCTTGTCTGAGCACAGCAAGTTGCCGATTCCAGCGCTGCGGCCTCACTTGTTTGTGCTGCTCCACCAAGACGCAGTCATGCACCTGATGCGGGTGGCTGCGGGTCTAGATAGCTTGGTGTTGGGCGAAGGACAAATTCTGGCGCAGGTGAAGAACACCCACAAGCTGGGCCAGCAATACAAAGGCGTGGGCCGCATTCTGAATCAATTGTTCAAGCAAGCGATTTCAGCGGGCAAGCGAGTACGGACGGAGACCAGCATTGGCACGGGAGCAGTTTCCATCAGTTCTGCGGCTGTGGAACTGGCTCAAATCAAGGTACCCAATTTAGCGGCTTGTCGTGTGGCCATTATCGGCGCAGGCAAAATGGCGCGGTTGTTGGTGCAGCATTTGATCTCCAAGGGAGCGGTGCAGATTTGCATTCTCAATCGTTCTCTAGAGCGGGCAGAAGAATTGGCGAGCCAGTTTACCGAGGCGCAACTCAAGCTTTGCTTGCTCTCTGAAATGCCTGAGGTTTTAACCTGCTCGGATTTGGTATTTACCAGTACTGCTTCGACTCAGCCAATTTTGGATCGGGCCAAGCTGGAGAGCTGCCTGGAACCTACTCAACCTTTGATGCTGATTGACATCTCAGTACCCCGCAACGTGGATGCCGATGTTAATGACTTGGAATGTGTCCAGGTGTTTAACGTGGATGACCTAAAGGCAGTGGTGGCCCAAAACCAAGAGAGCCGTCGGCAGATGGCAATGGAAGCGGAAGCGCTGCTAGAAGAGGAACTAGATGCTTTTGATGTTTGGTGGCGATCGCTCGAAACTGTTACCACGATTAGCTGCTTGCGGGAAAAAATTGAGACCATTCGCGAGCAAGAGCTAGAAAAGGCGCTATCTCGTTTGGGTTCTGAGTTTGCCGAAAAGCACCAGGAAGTGATTGAAGCGCTGACCAGAGGGATTGTAAACAAGATTTTGCATGACCCGATGGTGCAACTGCGGGCACAGCAGGATATTGAGGCGCGGCGGCGGGCGATGCAATCGCTGGAGATGCTGTTTAACCTCAATCCTGAAGCGCGATCGGGTGAGGCAGTTTAGGAGTCGAACCTTGGAGGCGCTTGCCCCCAAACCCCCGCTGAGGGACGGCTGCGTCCCCCAGACCCCCTCCAGAAGTGGGGTTATTTTCTTGGGGTGAGGGTCTATGGGCAAGGGTTGGTTTCGTTCAGTTTCTTGGCTGTTTGTCTTCCTGGTGGGGCTGTGGTTGGCAGTTGATTTACTGGCTCGGCTGGGAGGAGAAGTTCTTTGGTTTCAGGAACTAGGGTATTTATCGGCATTTTTGCTGCGAATTCTAACCAAGGGATGTCTATGGACGATCGCTTGCCTCAGTACGATCGCGTTTTGGTTTGGTAATTTTGCGATCGCTCGCCGCTTGCAGTACCAAAAGCCACAAGAGCAAGATTTAAGCCCTAAAGAGATTTTGTTGGGGAATTGGGCGGCTCAGCCTCGTGGGTTCGGGTTGACTCGGTTGCTG
>DATNPE010000405.1:0-4499 GCA_036703355.1 Allocoleopsis sp.
CTGAATACCCCGCCGATATGCAGATTCAGCTCGCCCACCACACCATTGATGTAGGCGCTGATTTGGTGGTGGGGCACCATCCCCATGTATTGCAAGGAGCAGAGATTTATAAAGGACGACCGATCGCCTATTCTCTGGGTAATTTCATCTTTGGGGGCAATTCTCGCAGCGACTACGATACCGCTGTGCTGAAGGTGGCCTTGCGGGACAAGCAGATGAAGGTGGAGTTTCTCCCAGTTGAGGTGACGCAGTATCAACCCCGGATTGTGTCGGGCGATCGCGGTGAGCAAATTCTGAGTCAAATTCGCGAGCGATCGAACCTATTTAGCCAACCGATGCCATCCACGGTCATCCTTGATGCTCAAAAATCTGAGGTGGTGACTCCAGAAGAGTCTGGGGTCTTCAGCGAACCAGTGCCCAGCCCGGCTGCCAGTCCAGATGCAACCAATGTTGCGCCATCACCCTTCACCTCACCGCAGCCAAACACCCCTGATTCTTTTATTACAGCTCCAGACTCAGGCCCAAATACATCTCCTACCGAGCTACCCAGCGATACTTCTACACCGCTGAATTCACAACCTTCTTTCGCACCTGAGACGGCACCCGATCCTGATTCCAACTGGGCACCAGATCGCGCTCCTAGCAATCCTTCTCCTGGTTTCTCCAATCCCGAATCCGCTCCTGGCTTCCCCGACTCAGAACCCACAGACAATTGGCAACCTTTACCGTCTGAGCCGACTGTTACTCCCTTCTCACAACCGACGACTGCCCCATTTTCGGAACCGACGACAGCACCTTCGCTGGATTCAACAGAGTCTACAGATGGTTACACCTATCCGCACCAAGAGGAGCCTGATGACTACTGGCAACCCTTAACGCCAGACCCAGCCGAAATTCCAGATGAGCTTGCCCCTAGCAACGAGATCAATCCTAGTGATGAGCTGGCTCCTATTGACGATGCCTCCCCAGATCCTAGGGCTCCGCTCAACTCTCAACCCGCTGGAGAACCTTTCACCGAGCCTGCGGACGAGACTCCATCGCTCGACTCCTCACCCCTCAACGAAGATCCTTCTAGACCGCTGAACCAAGATCCCGCATCTAGTCCTGCTCCCAGTGGTGATTTAGAACCCTTTACTGCTCCAGCAGATACACCTACCGATGATCCGGAGTCAGAACCATCCATTGCCCCAACGACTGCACCGGACAGTCAATTAGAGCCTTTCATTAATCCCACCGAGACTCCACCGACTGCACCCACTACAACACCTAGCTTGCAGCAAGGTAATTTTTCACCAGAGCCTGTACAAACAACGCCACAGCCATCTGAGTCACCATCGCGTCGGAAACAGTCTCTTCGGGAGCGAATTGCTCTCTTAAAGCGTTAGAGCCACTCTTAGCCACTACTTGCCCTGCGGTTCCATTACGAAGGAGTCAATTACTGTGTTTGCGATCGCCACTGAACAGCGGCAATACAAAACCTACTGCCTCTCTGACCAAGCCAATGATGCCTACCTAGAAGTCGTGCCAGAGCGAGGAGGCATCATCACCAGTTGGCGGGTACAAGGACAGGAACTGCTGTATTTGGATGCAGAGCGCTTTGCCAATCCTAAATTGACGGTGCGGGGCGGCATTCCGATTCTGTTTCCCATTTGTGGCAATCTGCCCAACAACACCTACACCCACAACGGCCAAACCTACACGCTAAAGCAGCATGGCTTTGCCCGTGACCTGCCCTGGGAAGTAAGCGACCAAATTACCCAAGATGGAGTCAGCATTATATTAGTGCTCAACAGCAACGCCCAAACCCTAGCGGTGTATCCCTTTGAGTTTCAAGTCGCCTTCGCTTACCAACTTCAAGGCAACGATTTAGTGATTCGCCAACGGTTTACCAATCAGTCGGATGAGCCGATGCCCTTCTCGGTCGGGCTGCATCCTTACTTTGTCACTAGCGATAAAACCCAACTCCAATTCGACATTCCTGCCACAGAGCTGCTCGATCAGCGATCGCAAGCCATCGAGTCCTTTAGCAACCAGTTTGATTTTGAACGCGATGAGATTGACGTGGCATTCCGAGAACTTTCCCGGCGTTCCGCTACAGCTAGCGATCGCAGCCAAGGTGTCCAGATCACCCTTACTCATGAACCACCCTACTCCACCGTGGTCTTTTGGACCGTGAAAGGCAAGGAGTTTTATTGCTTAGAACCTTGGACAGCGGGACGCAATGCCCTAAACACGGGCGATCGCCTCACGCATTTAGCACCCGGTAGTAGCCTGGAGACCACCGTTCGTCTTACTGCTAAGTTGTTGTAATCTACACCCTGTAAGGCTTTAGCTAGGTAATCCAAAAAAATCTAAAATTTTTTGGAAAAACCCCTTTGAGAAATTAGGAAAGCTGTGTTATTGTTGTAAACGGCGCTGAGACAGAGCGCAATTGAGCGGGTCGCTAACTCAACGGTAGAGTACTCGGCTTTTAACCGATTAGTTCCGGGTTCGAATCCCGGGCGACCCATAGAGAATATATAAATAAATCTTATATAGATGGTAAAGAGGGTTCAATGGGAATCTTGAGATACTTCTCTATTTAGATGTAAAAGTATCTTAAGATTAACGTAAGAATTGAGCTCGTCTAAAACTAGCTAGCTAACGACGAAGTAATTAGGAGGACTCTCTATGGCGCTCGTATCCATGCGGCAGTTGTTGGATCACGCAGCCGAGAACGGTTACGGCATTCCCGCATACAACGTTAACAACATGGAGCAAATCCAGGCGATCATGCGGGCGGCTGAAGAAACCGATAGCCCTGTGATCTTGCAAGCCTCTCGTGGCGCTCGTACCTATGCTGGAGAAGCTTTCCTACGTCACCTGATCTTGGCTGCGGTAGAAACCTACCCCGATATTCCTATCGCAATGCACCAAGACCACGGCAACAGCCCTGCGACTTGCTACTCCGCAATGCGTCACGGTTTTACCAGCGTCATGATGGATGGCTCCTTGGAAGCTGACGCGAAAACCCCATCCAGCTACGAGTACAACGTTGAAGTAACCCGCCGAGTGGTAGAAGTTGCTCACGCCATTGGGGTTAGCGTTGAAGGTGAACTCGGTTGCTTGGGTTCTCTGGAAACTGGCAAAGGTGACAAGGAAGACGGTCACGGCTTTGAAGGCACCCTCTCCCACGACCAACTCTTGACCGATCCCGATGAAGCAGTTGATTTCGTAGAGCAAACTGGCGTGGATGCTCTCGCAGTTGCGATCGGTACCAGCCACGGTGCTTACAAGTTCACCCGTAAGCCGACTGGTGAAATCTTGGCAATCAGCCGCATCGAAGAAATTCACCGTCGTCTGCCCAACACCCACTTGGTCATGCACGGTTCCTCCTCCGTGCCCGAAGACCTGATTGCGCTGATCAACCAGTACGGCGGTAAGATTCCCGAAACCTACGGTGTACCCCTCGAAGAAATCCAAAAGGGTATCAAGAGCGGTGTGCGTAAAGTGAACATCGACACCGACAACCGTTTGGCGATCACCGCAGCGGTGCGTGAAGCGTTGGCTGCTAAGCCTGAGGAATTCGATCCTCGCCACTTCCTCAAGCCTTCCATCAAGTACATGCAGAAGGTTTGCGCTGAGCGTTACCAAGCTTTTGGTGCCGCTGGTCACGCTAGCAAGATCAAGCCTGTTTCCCTGGATGATATTGCTGCTAAGTATGCCAAAGGCGAACTCAACAGCGCTGCTAAGAAAGCTGTCACTGTTTAATTAACAGGTTCGACTTCTAACTAAAAAAGCTGGGTGGTTTTGACGCTACCCAGCCTTTTTGTTGGAAATTTTTCATCTAATCCCTAACACCCACCCCAAACCCGTAGCGTGTGTTAGGCGCAGCCGTAACGCACGAACACCACCAGCGATCGCCCCATCTCTTAGATTAAGCACAACCATAACGCGCGAACCGCACCACCAGCGATCGCGCCCTATCGAGAAGCCAAAGTACAAGCCGCTCTAACTTCCGCGTCAGAAGGTACGAGCGCCACAACATGAGGTACAGGACGAGGAACATACCCTACCAAGGACTCGCCCTTGTAAGCCAACGAAGTACTTGCGCCAGAATCTAGCATCACGGCATCGCGGAAACCTGCTTTCGCCAAAGCAATTCCCAAAGACACCGAATCAATGGGTTCTACTGACACTCCAATGATGGGTTGACCCGCTTGGTTGATGCCCCAGAAAGCCCGATGACGCACGGCATCAAAATCAAACAAGCTACCGAAAGCACTGGCAGGTTGGGGTTGGCTATCCTTCACCAACCAAGCCGCCGCCACAAACACATCGGTGGCTCCTGGCAGTTCTGCTTGCACACCCGCCAAAATGTTGTGCTTGTCTGGGTTAAAGGGAATAAACTTAGCCGCTTGAGGACTCATCACCACTAAAGGCCGCCCCTTCAGCCTCGGATTGTCACTGTTATTTCCAGGGACAAATTGCCCGTTACTTTGACTCATAACAGGGCCAAT